>JARLGM010000056.1 GCA_031292755.1 Candidatus Sulfopaludibacter sp. | reverse complement strand
ACAGTATAACGGAGGCCCTCTACTTTTGCAATGAATTTATGACTCAGGACACTAGCCTCGGATCAATATATATCGAAGAACAACGCCTGGACGAAGCTTCCCGGACCCTGGATCGTGCGCTGGACACATTCAATCGCGCAGAGGATACTGTCCCGTTGGACCGTTTCAGCCTATTGCGCGTTAGGACCGTGCTGCACGCCAGGCAGGGACAATGGGCTGAATCCGCACAAGACTTCGCCGATGCACTTTCGATTGCGTGAGGCGAACATCGATTCGGGCATCCTCCGAACGGTGTTGGCCAGGTATGCTCTCGTTCTGCGCAAGATCCATCACCGTCACGAGGCGCGCTCAATTGAATCGCGGGCGGCTTCTCTTCGGGTAGATACCGCAGGAACCGAGGTCGTCGATATTACAGAGCTACTCCCGAAACCCGGACCAGCTAAAAAGTGATCCCTGGTCCACAGCAACAACGCAAGGCCATTGGTAGTTCAAGCTCGCGTGATCACTCCGGACCACTTACGGCGCAACGGCTCGCCAATCTGAAGTTGACTTGCGCACGATCCTCGGGGTAAGCTAAGAATTCTTGGTATGGGACGCAAGGCGCATAAGAACGATTCATTGCCCGGTTCGCTAGACATGTTAATTTTGCGGACGCTGTCGCGGCGCAACCTCCATGGCTACGGCATAGTCCAGTTCATCCAACAGTCGTCCGGTGATGAGCTTCTCATCGAGGAGGGCTCGCTGTACCCCGCTCTCCAGCGGCTGGAGTTAAACGGCTGGATCGACGGTGTTTGGGGGGTGACGTCGAATAATCGACGGGCGAGGATCTACAAGGTCACGGCGGCCGGCCGCAAACAACTGGAAGTGGAAGCCCGGAAGTACGCCAAACTCACGCTTGCGATCGCGCGCGTGATGGGAGCGGAGTGACGGATATGTTGATACGACGGCTGAGGTATTGGGTAGAAGGCGCCAGTCGCAGCGAGGCGCTGCGCGAGGAAATGGAACTCCACCTTGCGGAGAAGGCCGCGGGACTGGAAGCGGACGGGATGACGGCGGACTGCGCCCGGGCTGAAGCGCGGCGGCGATTCGGCAACGTCGGACAGAAGCAGGAAGAGTCACGGGAGATTTGGATCACGCGGATTTTATCGGAACTTGGCCAGGATATCCGCTATGGCTGTCGCACCATGAGCGCCAACAAGGCGTTTAGCGCCCTGGCGGTCTTGTCGCTGGCGCTCGGCATCGGCGCCAATACCACGATCTACAGCTTCATGGAGTCCATCCTGTTGCGTTCTCTGCCCGTGGCCGATCCCGAGTCGCTGATGGTCTTGAACTGGCATAGCCGGCCGCCCCTGAACGCCAACAAAGAGTCGGTCCACGTCATGCACGGGCTACAGGGTCTGGCGTGGCCCGGCGACAAAGGCGACATGGTCCTTGGCATTTTCCCATATGGCGCTTTCGAGACGCTTCGCGAGGAGAATCCCTCCTTTTCCACGCTTTTCGGATACTGCAACGGACATAACAAGACCCTGGCCATCCGGGGGCAAGCCATGAGCGCAGGCACGGAATACGTCACCGGCGCCTATTTTCGCGGCCTGGCAGTGTCGCCGGCCGCGGGACGTCTGATCGACTCCGAAGACGACCGTCCAGGCAAAGCGCCGGTCGCCGTAATCAGTTTCGTTACGAGCCAAAATCGCTTTGGAGGAGCGCCGAATGCGATTGGACAGTCGATTGTCGTCGATAACGTTTCCTTCACGGTGATCGGGGTGACGCCGCCGGAATTCTTCGGAGTCGACCCAGCGGCGGCGCCGGACCTTTACCTTCCGTTGCACACGAATCTACTGGTGGACGGTGCCCGGGCGGCTGCTATGTATCCCGACGGAAACTTCTACTGGATCGAAATGATGGGCCGTCTGCGTCCCGGCGTAAGCATGGCCCAGGCGCAGGCAGCGCTGGCGCCTCGTTTCCATCAATGGGTTGCCGCCACTGCGACGACCGACGGTGAGCGTGCCAAACTGCCCGCGCTGATTCTGAATCCCGGCGCCGCCGGTCTGGGCAGTTTGCGCCGCAGGTATTCCAAGCCTCTGTACGTTCTCCTGACAATGGTGGGATTGATCCTGGCGATCGCCTGCGCGAACATCGCCAATCTGCTGCTGGCAAGGGCCGCCGCGCGACGCCGCGAAATGGCTGTCCGGCTCAGCCTGGGAGCGGGACGGTTCCGCGTCGTGCGGCAGTTGATTACCGAGAGCGTGATGCTGGCGTCGCTCGGCGGAGCCTTAGGGGTCTTGGTTGCGCTCTGGGGCGTGCGATCGCTGCCCTTTCTGTTCTCTAACGGCCAGCAGAACGTTACGCTACACGCGGAATTGAACTGGAACGTGCTGGGCGTGACGGCGTTGCTCTCTGTGATTTGCGGCCTGTTGTTTGGCCTCGCTCCAGCGTTTCAGGCGACCCGTCCAGACGTCATGCCCGCGCTTAAGAATGGGTGCGGGGGCGGACCGCGCCGCCGCGCGCAGCATGTGCTGGTGGTCGCCCAAATCGCCATCTCTTTTCTCATCCTGGTCGCCGCCGGTCTGTTTGTCCGGACCCTCAACAACCTGCACTCCGTCCAACTGGGATACACTCGCGAGAACATCCTTCTGTTCTCGTTGAATGCGCGCCAGGCTGGCCATCGCGACCCGGAGATCGCCACTTTTTACGCGGATCTGCGCAAGCGCTTGGAATCAATCCCCGGCGTGGGCAGCGCGACGCTTTCGCAATCCTCGATCATCAACGCGGCCCGCGCCGGGCAGGCAATCAGGGGCGAAATGAAGATCGGCGCTGTTACCATCGAAGACGCGCGCTCGCTGGCCGCCGGACCGCGTTTCTTGACGACGATGCAAATTCCGATCCTCGCCGGGCGTGAGATTGACGAGCGCGACCAACCGGGCTCCAGGCCGGTTGCAGTGATCAGTGAGGAGCTTGCGCACACTTACTTCGGACACGAGAATCCGCTGGGCCGGCAAATCACGCTCCCGGACGAGAAGCGCGATCTTGAAATCGTCGGCGTGTCGGGTAACCTGCGGTACGGTGGTCTGAAAAATGAAGAGGGGAGTGCAATGACCGTGTTCGTGGCGGTCAGCCAGGTTTCTCAGGACCGAGTGACCTACGCGCTGCGTACTGCGGGCGATCCGCTGAGGTATGTCCAGAGTGTGCATGAGATCGTGCGCGAGGCGGATTCCCGCATACCGGTCACAAACGTGGTCACGCAGGCCGCGGAAATCGATCGGACCATCAGCCAGGAAGTCACGTTCGCGAAACTATGCACGGGTTTCGCGGTTCTGGCCCTGCTGATGGCGTGCGTGGGGCTCTACGGAACGATGTCCTACAGCGTGGCGCGGCAGGTGGGAGAGATTGGAATCCGTATGGCTCTGGGCGCGCAGCGCGGCGCCGTGGTATGGATGGTTCTGCGCCGCGTTCTCATACTGGCTGCGGCGGGGCTCGCCATCAGCGTGCCTGCCGCGTTAATCGCGTCGCGGCTTGTGAAATCGCTTCTGTTCGAGACTCAGCCCAATGACCCGGGAACCCTGGCGCTGGCCGCTGTTGTGCTCGTAAGCGCTGCGATTATCGCTGGCTATGCGCCGGCAAGCCGAGCGTCCCGAATTGATCCACTGGCGGCTCTGCGGCACGAGTAGGACATAGTCCTTCGCACCGTCTGCAAACTCGACGCGCAATCGCCGCTCGCATGTGTATCCGGAGTATCCGGCGCAACCATCGGCGAAGAAATGAGGCCATCATGTTGAACCGCAGCTTAGACCGATTGAGTCCCGCAAAGATGTTACTGCTAGCGGGTGCGGGAACGGCCGCACTGGCAGGCCCGGTAGCAATCGGACTACTGATCGGCGTGAGCAGCTCGCCTGTGGTCCACGCTCAATCAACACGGCAGACATTCGAAGTTGCTTCCATCCACAAGTGCGGTCCAAACGCAGTCGTGCCCCTCCGCGAAGGAGGCGGTTTAGGAGATATCGGGCCGACGCCCAACCGGGTGACCCGAAACTGCATCACCGTTATGTCACTCCTCCAGGATGCGTACGTTATCTTTGCGGACGGTCAGAAGCGGTCCCCGTCTTCTGTCCAGATGCCCCCTATCGAGAAAGCCCCAGCCTGGATCTCTTCGGACCTGTACACGATAGATGCAAAGGCCGAGGGCGCTCCGGGCCAGCCGGCGATGCTCGGGCCCATGATGCAGTCGCTGCTCGAGGACAGGTTCCACCTGAAACTCCACCGCGAGAGCAGAAGCGGCCCTGCGTATGAGATGACAGTGGCCAAAGGGGGCTCCAGGTTAAAGAACAACAATGGCACCTGCTCGGTTGATGTGCCGTCAGCAGCCGTTCCTCGCGACTCCGCAACAGGACGTCCGCTTCCCGGCTTTTCCGGCGGCCACGTTTCTCCGCCAAGCGAGCCAGGAGTGCCATGCCGTTTGAGGCTCAACTTAAGGAACGGGCCAAACCAGCTCTTCGTATCGAGTGCGATTACCACCGGCGAGTTTTGCTCATACCTGTCCCGCGCTACGGGCCATACGATCGTCGATAATACGCAACTTGGAGGCAAGTTCGATATCCGCCTGGAATACTTACCTGACCGGATCACTCCGGGACCCGTCGCTGTCGACCAGCCTGACGTGCCAGCGGACATTGAGCCGGCGGCTTCACTGTTCACGGCCGTGGAGCAACAACTCGGGTTGAAACTCGTGCCGCTCAAAGGGACTCGCCAGATTATAGTCATCGATCACATTGAAAAGCCGTCCGGGAACTGATGCCTTGTTCCCCGTGTTCGGCCAGGCGGTCATGAATACGGGAATGCAGACCCAGACTTGGTACTTCTGCGAGTGGTCGGCGAATAGGAAGTAATCCAGTTGAGCGAAAACGCCGAATCGGAGCTTGCCCTGGCGGATCGTCCCGAATCCGGGCCTTTTTTTGAGCGATAGATCCGGCCTTGTCGCGCAGCGTTTGCCGACGATCGGATTTCGCGCTTAACCGGAAGCCATCGCCGGACGTAGGATAATGTCCGCATGAAGATGCTGTTGTGGGTAGCGCTGGGTGCGGCCGTGTCCGCCGGCCAGACCGTGAAGCCGGTTCCTCCGCCGGGCATCGAGGTTTCCGCGCAGGAGCGCGCGGAGTTGCAATCGGGGCTCGACCATCTTCGCGGCGAGATCGAAAAGCTGCATGGCAATCCGCTGTTGCCGGATGTATCGATCTACAGCGAAGCGGTGCGGTACGCGCTCCAGTACAACGAATTCTTCAATGCCGGGGAGATCGCCAAGGCGCGGACGCTTTTGCAGCACGGCGAGGAACGGGCCCGAGAGTTGGCGGAAGGCCACGCGGCGTGGACCACGGCGACGGGCCTGGTGGTGCGCGGCTACGTTTCAAAGATCGATGGCAGCGTGCAGCCGTACGGGCTCGTGGTGCCGCCATCGTATTCGCCAACCGTGCCGCATCGATGGCGGCTGGACACGTGGTTTCACGGCAGGAATGAAACACTGAGCGAGATCAATTTCCTGACCGACCGGGAACGCAACGTGGGCGAATTCGCACCGCGCGATACCATCGTGCTGCACCTGTACGGCCGCTTCTGCAACGCCAGCAAATTCGCCGGCGAGGTGGACCTGTTCGAGGCGCTCGACGCGGTGAAGCGGCAATACGCTATCGATGAAAATCGCATATTGGATCGCGGCTTCAGCATGGGCGGGGGTACGGCGTGGCACGTGGGGACGCACTATGCCGGGATGTGGGCCGCGGTGGCGCCGGGCGCGGGGTTCAGCGAGAGCGAGCAGTTTCTGCACCTGGCGTTGACCGGCCCCAAAGCTCCGCCGGAGTGGGAGCAGACGCTGTTCCACATGTACGACGCCAGCGATTACGCGCTGAACCTGACGAATACGGGGACCATCGCTTATAACGGCGAGATCGATCCGCAAAAGCAGGCGGCGGATGTGATGGAACGCGTGATGGCCGAACTGGGGATGCGGCTCACGCGGGTGATCGGGCCGCAGACGCCGCATCGCTATCATCCGGAGTCGAAGGTGGAGATCGAGCGAATGCTGGACGCGATCGCCGGGCGCGGCGCCGACCCTTACCCGCGCGCGGTGCACTTCACCACGTGGACCCTGGCCTACAACCGGATGAAGTGGGTGACCGTGAATTCGCTGGTGCATCACTGGCAGCGCGCCAGCGTCGACGCGGAGATCGCGGGCGAGAGCGCCGTGAACGTCGCCACCAGCAACGTGGACGGATTCAGCATCGAGATGGGTCCGGGCGGGTGCCCGCTGGACGTGGCGCGCAAGGTGGCGGTGACCATCGACGGAGCGAAAGTACCGGCGGGGACTCCGGGGTCGGACCGTTCCTGGCACGCGCGGTTCGGGAAGGTGGACGGGCATTGGGTGGAATTGCAAACGGCGCCGGCGAATTCCCTGCACAAGATTCACGGGTTGCAAGGGCCGATCGACGATGCCTTTCTGGACAGCTTTATTTTCGTCACTCCCACGGGCACGCCTTTGGCGCCGGGAGTGGCGCCGTGGGTGGACGCGGAACAGAAGCGCGCGATTACCGAATGGCGCCGGCAGTTCCGCGGCGAGGCACAAGTGCGGGCGGATAAGGACGTGACGGCGGACGATATCGCCAGGAGCAATCTGGTGCTGTGGGGCGACCCGGGCAGCAACCGGGTGCTGGGGCGAATCATCGGCAGCCTGCCCGTGAAATGGACCGCGGAGAGCGTCACCTTGGGCGCGAGCAGGTACTCCGCACAAACGTGCGCGCCGATTTTGATTTATCCGAATCCGCTCAATCCGCGGAAATACGTGGCGCTCAACAGCGGATTTACTTTCCGCGAGCGGGCGTATCTGAATAACGCCGACCAGACGCCGAAACTGCCGGACTACGCCGTTGTGGATACCAGCACGCCGCCCGACGCGCGGTGGCCGGGCAAGATTGCACTGGCCGGATTTTTTGACGAAGGGTGGGGGTTGCGATGAGGAAGCTTCTTGCCGGTCTTCTTGCCGCTGCCGGCGCAGTGGCGCAACCTGCGGCCCGGCCGTTGAAGCCGGTTCCGCCGCCGGGCGTGGAAATTTCCTCTCAGGATCGAGCCGATTTGCAGGCCGGGCTGGATCACCTGTGCGGCGCGATCGGGAAACTGCGCGGCAATCCGCTGCTGCCGGATGTGCAAATTTATAGCGAGGCGGTGCGCTTCGCGCTGGACTATAACGAATTCTTCAACGCCAACGAGGTGGCCAAAGCGCGGACACTGCTGGAGCACGGCGAGGAACGCGCCCGCGAGCTGGCCGAGGGGCATCCGGCATGGAGCACAGCGACGGGGCTGGTGGTGCGCGGGTACGTTTCGAAGATCGACCAGAGCGTGCAGCCGTACGGGTTGGTGGTGCCGGCTTCGTATTCGCCCCATGCGCCGCACCGCTGGCGGCTGGATTTGTGGTTTCACGGACGCACCGAGACGCTCAGCCAGGTCAACTTTCTGGCCGACCGGGAACGCAGCACCGGCGAGTTCGCACCGCGCGATACGATTGTGCTGCATCTGTACGGGCGGTACTGCAACGCCAGTAAATTTGCGGGCGAGATGGATCTGTTCGAGGCGCTGGACGCGGTGAAGCGGCAGTACGCCATCGACGAAAATCGCATTCTGGATCGCGGGTTCAGCATGGGCGGCGCGACGGCGTGGCACATTGGCGCGCACTATGCCGGACTATGGGCGGCGGTGGCGCCGGGCGCGGGTTTCAGCGAAAGCGAGCAGTATCTCAAGCTCAAGCCCGACACCGCGCCGGCGTGGGAGCAGAAACTGTTTCACCTGTACGACGCTACCGATTACGCGGTGAACCTGTACAACACTTCCACCATCGCCTACAACGGCGAGATCGACCCGCAAAGGCAGGCGGCGGACATGATGGAACACGCCATGGCTGAAGAGGGACTGCGGCTGATCCGGATTGTGGGCCCGCAGACGGCGCACAAGTATCATCCGGATTCGAAGGTCGAGCTGGCACAAATGCTGGACGCGATCGCCGCGCAGGGCCGCGACGCGTACCCGCGCAAGATTCGCTTCACGACGTGGACGCTGGCCTACAACCAGATGAAGTGGGTGACCATCGACGGGCTGGCGCAGCATTGGGTTCGCGCGCGCGTGAATGCCGAAATCGCAGGGGACGCCGCGGTCAGCCTGGAAACGTCCAACGTCACGGCGCTCACGCTGGCGATGGGGCCGGGCGGATGCCCGCTGGATCTGGCACGCAAGCCCGCGATCGCCATCGACGGCCAGAAGCTGAGCGTACCGGGGCCGATGAGCGACCGCTCCTGGACGGTGCACCTGCGAAGATCGGGCGGGCAGTGGAGCGCCGCCGGTCCGGACGCGGGCGCGGGTCTGCACAAAGTGCACGGGCTACAGGGACCGATCGACGACGCGTTCCTGGATCGCTTCATTTTCGTCTCGCCGACAGGGACACCGGTGGCGCCGGCGGTGGCGGGCTGGGTGGCATCGGAAGAGAAGCGGGCGATCTCGGAATGGCGGCGGCAATTCCGTGGCGAGGCGCAGGTGCGCGACGATAAGGATGTGACAGACGCCGATATCGCGCAGAGCAACCTGGTGCTGTGGGGGGACCCCGGCAGCAACCGGGTGCTGGCGCGGATCGCGGACAAATTGCCGGTGCAGTGGACCGGCGGCGGCCTGGTAGCGCGCGGCACGCGATACCCCGCGGCGGACGCACCGGTGCTGGTGTATCCCAACCCGCTCAATCCGAAAAAGTACGTGGTGCTGAACAGCGGCTTCACTTTCCGCGAGGCCGACTACGCCAGCAACGCCATGCAGACTCCGAAGCTGCCGGATTACGCGATTGTCGATACCTCCACGCCGGCCGGCACGAAATGGCCAGGTAAGATCGTCCAGGCCGGATTTTTCAACGAGGACTGGCAATGGTAAAACTTGCGTCCGGCCTGCTGCCGAGCTTTTCGCTTTTCCGCGGCGCATGCCAAAGTGCTGCAAGCGCGGTAAGACCGTTATGCGCCCGAGTTACTGAATGTGGGGGGAAGCGAATTCGGTCCCTGATCTGTCCGTATCCTTGAGGCCACCGGAGGCCAGCAGGCGGAGCAGGATGTCCTTGGCAAGGGTGTGCTCCTCCACGAAATCCACACCAGTGGCGGTCAGCGAGTAATCCGCGCCTTGGTCCATCTCGACATATCTCTTCTGTTTGAGGTACCAGAGCGTAAACTCCAGGTATTCCCGCGGAATCGACATCATCTCCTCCAGTTCCATCAACGCGATGGCCGGATGGTCGGGAGACCGGCGCCGCTGCGCATACAACAGGCAGAGGACACCGAGGCGCCGGTTCACTTCGCCTTCTTTTTCGTCGACGAAAGCCCGGGCCTGAAAGAGGGCCACAGGACGGTGCCGCGCGGACCCGCGCAACTGGTCATACTCCGCCCGGCGGGCCGGGTCGCTGAGGACCCGGTAGGCTTCCGACAGGAGCATGAAGCGATCCGGATTTCCGCTGTCGGGATTATCCGGATGGAAGCGGGCCGCCATAATCCGGTAGACCCTGTGAATGGTCTCCATATCGGCCTTCTGGCTCAGTTGCAGAACCTCGTAATAGTCGATGCCCTGATCGACCTCGTGGGCCGCCTGATGGCTATCGCTGGTGAATTGCACGCCAATGCGGTACATCCCATTCTCCGGGATGCAATAGCGCACGACGGCTTCGATTGCCGAACCGTAGGGCGGAATGTCCACGCAGACCGGACTGCCGGTCTCAATGCGGACAGCGCTTTGCACGCGCATTCCGGATTCGGAAGCGTCGCGCGCCCGCGGCCTGGTGGTATGCACTTGGCCCGAGGCATCTTCCCAGAAGAAGACCGCCTCGTAGTCCACCGGTACGCGAAAGTGTTGGCGTTTAATTTTCTGCATCCAGCATTCTCCAGTTTGCGAATTGCTTCACCGGCGGCATCGCCGGGACTGCCGGACCGGCAGAGGCGAACCGCAATACGGGCGCGGCGGGATGGAAGCGCGCTACCGGCGCGAGATCCACCAGATTGCCGGCCTCTATTTTCGGCACACCCATGCGGATTGCGCCGGCGGCGGCCTCACGTACGCCGGGGTCACCGTCGGCCAGACCGCACAGCACCGCTGCCTGATTTTCGCGCGTAGCGGGCAGATAGGGCATGAGGCGCATCAGTTCCAGCCGGACGGCCGCGTCCCGATGCTTGGCCAGGAGCCTCACATCCGTCAGCGGAAGGGCGCGTTCCCAGGAGACCAGCATTTTCAGAACGTCCAGAGGATGGCGCGATCGCAGGGCGGCGGGAATCGCGTCTTCGCACAGTAGAATGGCGTGCCGGGAGAACTCGGCGGCGAAGGCGTCGCGCATGGCGGAGCCGTCCGCCATGGCCGCATCGAAGACTCGCGTGATTTCCGCGGGATCGCCGCCGGCCAAAAGAGTGCGCGCGGCATCCAGGCGAATCTGCTCGTCCGGATCGTGGAATGCTTTGGCCACAACGTCGACTACGATGCGCCGCACCGGCTCGCAGTAAGACAATGCGGAGATATAGGAGATTGCCTTTCTGCGCTCGGCCAGGTCGCGCGATTGCGCTTCCCACCACCAGTTCTGAACATAGCCCAGGGCAATGGCGAGTTCGCAAAGCTCGTCCCGCTGGCCGGCCACAATGGTCTGGTATTGCAGAATGGTGTCGCGCACCTGGCCGGGATGATCTTTCGCCAGCGCCCTCAGTCCGGCGGTATCGCGATTGCCGCCCAGATAAACCGACAGCGCAGTTACAATATCGGGCCGGATATCCGGGGCGGGCGGCTGTTCCTTGCGGCCGAAGGAGCCACCCGCCAGCAACCAGGGCAACGTGAGAACGCACGCCACGCAGCAGGCGATCTCAAAAATAACAAACCCGTCTAAGCCACTGAGTACGGTCATTGTAAGAGCCTCTTTAAACGTGCCACCAGTTCGAAGGGGTTGAAGGGCTTTTTGATATAGTCGTCCGCCCCCAGGTTAAAGCCGCGCAGAATGTCTCTCTCCTGCCCGAGCGAGGTGAGCAGGATCACGCGCGAGGGAATCTTCTCCGCGCGAACCGCCGCCAGCACTTCAAAGCCGTCCATCACCGGCATCTGGACATCCAGCACGGCGGCGTGCGGCTGTTCGCTGCGGATCAGGCTCAACGCGGCGAGTCCGTTGTCGGCCGATTTGCAGGACATGCCGTAATTCTGAAGGGTGGTTCCCACCAACGACCGGACGATATTGTCATCGTCCGCAAGCACGATTCGGGGACACGCCACGGCGGTGCGCGGCCGGGGCGGCGCATCCAGGGGCGCGGCAGCGAGCGGCTCCGGGGCGGCGGAATCATGGCGCGAGAGAGCGAAGGCGACCCGCATGAGCACTTCCTGCGGCTCAGCCCGGCCCACGATGAAATCCGCGGCGCGCGCGCGCACTTGGGGAGCCAGACCGGTCAAGTCGTCCTGTTCGCCGGTGAACAGAAGTTTCACCGCGGCCGGGATGGGTACGCCGGGTTGCAGCCAGGGGCTCTCCCGGGTTTCGGCGCGAACGTGAACCAGAACCACGTCGCAATCGGCGACGGCTCCGCGTGCGGGATCGTCCGATACATGAAACAAACGCGGCCGCGCCTTCACACGCTCCAGCACGGCGCACATGGCGTCGGCGCGTTCCGCGGCAAACCCTACCAGGCCGACCCGCTTCCCGGCGACCGCCCCGGCCACGTAATCCGGTATGGGCGCGGAAGCCCGGCCGCTCAGTTCGGCGAAGGTGAGCAGCAGGTCGGTGAGCGCCGCCCGAAGGGGAGACATCTCCTGCGGGGCTGCGAGCAGAGCCTCTTCCCCCTTGCGAGCCAGCAGGGAAATCTCGGGATGCCCGCCCAGTCCGCCGGTTCCGGCCCACTGATGCAAGTGCCAGGCAACGCGCGCCGCGTCGAATGCGGAACTCAGGCTGTCGAGCAGGCGGCGGCTTTCGGTGGCGCCTTCCTCCAGGAAACGGCGGTGCAAAGTTTCTATTTCCGGAGAGGCACTCAGGCAGGCGTTACCGGCCGGGGCTGGCTCGGTGGCGGTTGGTGCGGCGGCGGGCCGATCGAGCAATTGACGAATCCTGGCGGCCAGGGCGGAAGTATCGATGGGTTTGCTGATGTAATCTTCACAACCGGCCCGGAAAGCCCGGTCCCGATCCTCCTGCCGCACGGAAGCGGTCAAGGCTACCACGCGGATGGTGGTGGTGCGAGGATCTTCTTTGACGCGCCGGGCCATTTCCAGACCGTTCATACCCGGCAGTTGAATATCGGCAAGGATGAGCTCAGGCCGGTAGTTGGACAGCATTTGAAGGGCGTCTTCCGCGCGCTCGGCGGTGCGGACCTCGTAGCCTTCATGAGTCAGCAGAAGACGCATGAGCTTCAGGTTCACCGGCGCGTCGTCTACGACAAGAATTGGTGCTCCAGACATGTGAAGAGTATGGCGTCAGACTCCGCCTGCTCGAAAGGACCAGACGTACCGAAAGTCTTCCGAATCGGGGTACCGAAAACACAAGAACGTCCCAAAAACATTCGAAGGTACTATCGGGCCGCTGTAGTTGAAAACGACGGCTCGCGGGTCTTAGGTATGGATGAACTCCCGAGTTGCCTTTCTGCTCCTGGGCGGGCGCCGGTCGAGGCGAAAGGCTGGTCGAAGTGGGCGGAAAAGTAAAGCGTGTAGTAGCTGCGGCGATCCACGTTTTCGCGGCGGCCGATCTAGCCGCAGAAGTTGCCGCTGGTGACCGAGCCGGTGACTATTTGCTTGCTCTTATCGATGGTGACGGCGGCCTCGCTGCTGCCGGTTTCGCTGTCGGAAGCGCGGATGAGCATGGCGGCGGGATGGTCTGACGGAAAAGTGAAGCGGCCGAATCCGGTGCGGCCGGTGGCGGTGAGTTCCACGGCAGCGCCGTTATCCAGTTTCACGTTGTAGAGACCGGCGTAGGCGGATTCATTGTCGTGGGAGAAGGTGCTGTTGTATGTGGGATCGACGGAGGGCGAGCGATCCGCGGCCATGGTGACGGGCATGAAAGGGATATCGCCACTGGCGCCGGCGCACCCGGTGCCGGAGAGATGTGTCAGGGAGAAGCCGCGGATGGTCTTGGCATCGTACTGATAGCCTCCTGGTGCGGCCACGGGGTTGGGGCGCTGCGGATTGGCGGAAACCTCTTCGGGGCTCCAGGCCACCATGCCGAACGGCGCGACGGCGCCCGGGAAGGTGTTGCCGCCGTTGGCGGTCCCGATGAACGGGTTGACCATGGTAGCGGGGTCGGTCACATAGGGAAGGGTGGAATCGGTTTGGGCCAGAGCGCAGGCAGTCACGACGCAGAGGGCGGCGAACTTGGTGGGGGACATTACAGCCTTGATGGTAGCAGTATGAAATCCCCTTGCCAAAAGGCGAATAAAAGGCGAAGATGAGGTATGGCACTCGTGGGTATTGCCCGTTTGGCGTCCCAGAGCGAATTGCTGGAAGCCAAGCGGAACGTGCAGTATTTTGAGATTCCGGCGCGCAGCATTCTGAACCGCACCAAGCCGAACATGCCGTTCCAGTGGACCATCAACCCGTATCGCGGTTGCGAGTTCGGGTGTAAATACTGCTACGCGCGGTACACGCACGAATTCATGGAGATGGACGCGTACGAGTTCGAAGACAGAATCTACGCAAAATCGGCAGCGGCACATCTCCTGCGCCAGGAGTTGCGGCGCATTGACCGGCGGGAGCGGATCGCTCTGGGCACGGCTACCGATCCTTACCAGCCCGCCGAACGGCGATACGGGCGGACGCGGTCGATCCTGGAAGTGTTTGCCAAGGAGCGCGGGCGCTTCCTGGGCATCACCACCAAGAGCGACCTGGTCACGCGCGATGTGGATGTGTTGCAGCAGATCGCCCGGGCGAACGTGCTGGGCGTGCATATCACCATCACCACGTTGGATGAAAAACTGGCGCGGCTATTGGAACCGCGGGCGCCGCGGCCCGGCTTACGGCTGGAAGCGGTGCGCAAGCTCAGCGAAGCGGGCATTTGCGTGAGCGTCTTTCCCAATCCCATCATGCCGGGGTTGACCGATGGCGAGCGGCAGTTGGACCGCCTGGCGAAAGCGGCCAGGGATGCGGGGGCGCAGAGCTTCGAGGGCGGCCCGTTGTTTCTGATGCCGAGCGCGCAAAAGGTGTTCCTGCCGTTTCTGGAGCGGGAATTTCCGAAGCTGGCGCCGCGCTATCGGGAGACATTCGCCAAAAGCGCCTTCCTGGGCCGGGAATACAAAGACATTTTGCGCGAGAGGGTGCAGCGCGTGCGCGACCGGTACGGGCTGATGTCGGGTCCGGTGGAATATCGTCCCGAAGTGTGGGTAGAGGAGCAGAGCGAACTGTTCGCTTTGCAATAATGGTTCGACATGCGATTTGCGGGATTGGTGTTGCTTGGTGGAATAGCGTGGTGCGCGTCGCTGGATGACGCCACGCGGCAGTTGAGCCGCGACATTTTTCGGGAACTGATCGAGATCAACACCACCGATTCGGTGGGCAGTACCACGAGCGCGGCGGAAGCGATGGCGAAGCGGCTGAAGGACGCCGGGTTTCCGGCCGCGGATATCCAGGTGCTTGGCCCGAATGATCGCAAGGGCAATATGGTGGCGCGCTTGCGGGGCACCGGCGCCAAAAAACCGGTTCTGATCATTGGTCATCTGGACGTAGTGGAGGCGCGGCGCGAGGATTGGACCACCGATCCGTTCCAGTTCACGGAGAAGAACGGATACTTCTATGGACGCGGCACCCAGGACATGAAGGAAAACGATGCCATCCTGGTCACCACCTTCATCCGCTTCGTGCGCGAGGGTTACCGTCCGGACCGCGATCTGATACTGGCATTGACAGCGGACGAAGAAGGCGGCAAATCGAATGGGGTGGACTGGCTGCTCAAGAACCACCGCGACCTGGTGGATGCCGCATTCGTGCTGAATGCCGACGCTGGCGGGCTCACCACCATGCATGGGAAGGTGGTGGACCTGGACGTGGAGGCCAGCGAGAAGCAGTATGCCGACTTCGAATTGACGGTGCTCAATCCAGGCGGGCACAGTTCGCTGCCTACGCCCGACAATGCGATCTATCGTCTGTCCGACGCGCTTTCAAGGCTGGAGCATGCGCCATTCCCGGTGGATTTGAACGAGGTAACCCGCACCTATTTCGAACGGCGGGCGCCTCTGGAAAACGCGCAGGTGAAGGCGGACATGAACGCCATTCTGCATACGCCACCGGACGCCGCCGCGGTGGCGCGGCTGAGCCAGGACGCGCGGTACAACTCGACGATGCGCACCACCTGCGTGGCCACGCGGCTGAGCGCCGGCCATGCCAATAACGCGTTGCCGCAGACGGCGCAGGCGATTGTGAACTGCCGGATTCTGCCGGGCCACTCGGCGGCCGAAACACAGGAGGCTCTGATCCGCGTGTTTGCCGATCCGAAGGTCGCGGTGCGGTACGTGGGCGCGATCGGCGGGGCGGGCGATGCACCCGGCACGAAAGGCTTTCCGACGGTGCTGCCGGCGGCGGAAGTGTTGCGGCCGCTGGAGCAGGTGGCGTCGGAGATGTGGCCGGGCACTACGGTCATTCCCGAGATGGAGACCGGAGCGTCCGACAGTATTCACACCATGGCCGCTGGCATTCCGAGTTACGGGATCAACGGCGTGGGCATCGACCAGGACGACATCCGGGCGCACGGCAAGGACGAACGGGTGCGCGTCAGCTCCTACTATGAGGGCGTCGAATTTTATTACCGGTTCTTGAAGGCGATGACCAAGTAGTCAGGCGGCGGCGATGCCGATATCGGCTTTCCAAGTAACTTCGCGGCCGGTGTAAACCGCTTTGCGCCCGAGGATGCCGATACAGGTGCTCAGCGCGCTGCGCTCCACCACGTTCTCCGGATCGTTGTTCACGATGCGCGTCAGGAACGCCTCGATGGCATCGATCGTGATATCGCGTTTGGTGGGGATGTCCTCGCTATCGCGCGGCCCTTTGTAGTGCGTCATGCGTGCGCGAGAGGTGGCGATGGTGCCCTTGGTCCCGGTGAATTCCTCGCCGACTTTGCTGTAGCCGCGCGGGGTCAACTGGTTGGCTTCAAAGTTCACGAAGAACCCGTTGGGGAACTGATAGATCACGGTCAGGTTGTCGAGGATATCCATATCCTTGCGCACCTTTTTGTTCCCGCGGCCCACTGCGGCTACCGGCAGTCCGCCCAGGAACCAGTGGAGCACGTCCAGATTGTGGCAATCCTGTTCCACGATGATGTCGCCCGAGTATTCTTTGTAGCAGAACCAGTTTCGCAGCTTCTCGACGGAAGGATCGTAGGGCTTGCGGGTGAACGGATCGTTGGCGATCCAAAAGCCGCGCGCGTTGGCCAGTTCGCCGATATCGCCGTTCTTGATTCGTTTGTACGCCTCGAGGTACTCGGGACCGTAGCGTTGCTGGAAGCCCACGGCGATGGTTTTGGTCTTGTCGGCCTTTTTGCCTGCCGCCATGGCGCGCTTGACGCCTTCCACATCCACGCCGATCGGCTTTTCGCAGTAGATGTGCTTCTTCGCCTGAATGGCGGCTTCCAGCATACGCGGGTGCTCGAAGGGCGGGGTCACGATGAACACCGCGTCGATATCGGGCGCGGCGAGCAGTTTTTCGAACTCGGTGTACTTGCGGGTGTTCCGGCTCTTGATGGTGGTTTCCGACTTATCGAACTGATCCGGAAACTTATCGCAAAGGGCCATCACCTTGGCGCGCGGATCGGCATTGGCGATGCTTGCATCGTAAGAGCCGCGGCCGCCGCAGCCGATCAGGCCCACGGCGATCTGCGAATTGGCTTGCGAGCCGCGAACGGATTGTGGAGCCACAATCGTGAAGGCGCCGGCGGCAGCGGCCGCGCCCGAAAGGAAACGGCGACGAGTGGTCTCTGGTTCCATGAGCGCGATTATATGCCAGTGCGCGGCGGCGTGCTCAGTGTGGCGGGGTAAGATCGATGGCGCGGCGGAGTTCGGCCACGATCGGCTCGAAGCTTTGCCGCTCCGAATCCTCCAGGCGCTGAAGGCGCGCCAGCACATCCTGGTATATCTCTTCGGCGTCCGACACGAGACGCGCGGTTTGGGAGGGACAGGATTCAACCAGATCGACCAGGGAGAAGCCGATCTCCAGATCGGCCTCTACCAGTTCGACGCGAACCCGATGGTCCGGTGAAGTTCCATAGCGGCAGGGCAAACGCGGCCTGCTTTCTAGGGGTGAGCCCCTGTTTCCTATTCCGACTATTATACGGAAGCGACCGTTTCGCGCAAGCCCAGGGCCTCCGCCACGCCGCGCCCATACTCCGGATCGGCCTTGGTGAAATGTTCGATCTGGAGCCTGGCGATACGTTCCGGTATGCCCTTCATGTGGCCGGCAAGGTTGCCGATGAGCGCCTGTTTATCGGCGGCGGACATGAGGCGGAACAGGTCGCCGGCCTGCTTGTAATCGTCGTTACCTTCGCGATGGTCGTAGCGATTGACGTCGCCGGAGACTTTGTACGGCATCTCACGATAGCGCGGATCCTGCACCGGGCCGCCTAAGCTGTTGGGTTCGTAGTTGGGGGTATCGCCGCCGTTTTCGTCAGCGCGCATGAAGCCGTCGCGATTGTAGGTGTGGACGGGGCACTGCGGGCGATTCACCGGCAGCGTCTCGAAGTTGGCGCCCAGGCGATAGCGGTGCGCGTCGGGATAGCTGATGAGACGCGCCTGCAGCATCTTGTCCGGCGAATAGCCCATGCCGGGGACGATGTTGACGGGCGAAAACGCCGCCTGCTCCACCTCGTTAAAATAATTCTTCGGGTTGCGGTTCAGTTCCATGACGCCGACCTCGACAAGGGGGTAATCCTTGTGGGGCCAGACTTTCGTCAGGTCGAACGGGTGGATGGGATAGGTCTCGGCTTCGGCTTCCGGCATGATCTGCAAGCAGACGCGCCACTTGGGGTAATCGCCGCGCTCGATGGCATCGTGCAGGTCGCGCGTGGCGTAGTCGGGATCGGAACCCGCCAGTTCATCGGCCTTTTCGGCGGTGAGGTTCTTGATGCCCTGCATGGTGAGGAAATGCCACTTGCAGTAGAAGCGCTCTCCAGCGCCATTGATCAGGCTGAAGGTGTGGCTGGAGAAGCCGTGCATGTGCCGAAAACCATCGGGGGTTCCACGATCGGAGAACAGGGTGGTGACCTGATGCAGGGACTCCGGCGAAAGGGACCAGAAGTCCCACATGACCGTGGGGCTGCGGAGGTTGGTGGCGGGGACGCGCTTCTGCGAGTGAATGAAGTCACTGAATTTGAGCGGATCGCGGACAAAGAAGATGGGGGTGTTGTTGCCGGTCATGTCCCAGTTGCCTTCTTCGGTATAGAACTTCACCGAGAAGCCGCGCGGGTCGCGGGCAGTGTCGGCCGATCCCTTCTCTCCGGCGACGGTGGAGAAGCGGGTCAAAACGTTAGTTGTCTTGCCGATTTCGCTGAATAGCTTCGCGCTGGTGTATTTGGTGATATCGCCGGTGACGGTGAAGGCGCCATGGGCGCCGGCGCCTTTGGCATGGACGACGCGCTCGGGTATGCGTTCGCGATTGAACTGGGCCATCTTCTCGAAAAGAAGATAATCCTCCATGAGAACCGGACCACGGGGACCGGCGGTAATCGAGTTTTGATTGTCTCCGACAGGGCGTCCGGACGAGGTCGTCATGTGCGGGCAGGATTCTTGTATGGGTTTATCAGATGGCATAGGTTTACTTCTCAAGGGTATTCATTTTCGGCGCGGGCGGCGATAGGGAATTTGCGATGATAGCGATAGGAAAAACCTATGGAGTTCCATCAACTTCGTTATTTCTGCGCGGTGGCGCGGACGGGCAGTTTTACGCGGGCCGCGGTGGAAGAGGGAGTGGCGCAGCCGTCGCTCTCGCAACAGATCGTGAAACTGGAACAGACTATGGGTTCGAAACTGTTCGACCGTCTGGGCCGGAGCGTTGAGCTGACCGAATACGGGCGCACGCTGTTGCCGCAGGCGCTGGCGATCCTGCGGCAGGTGAACGAAGCGCGCGGCACGCTGGAATCTTTGCGTCGCGGCGTCGGCGGGCACCTTTCGGTGGGCTGCATCCCCACGCTCACCCCGTATTTCCTGGCGCCGCGCATCAGCGATTTCACGCGCCGGTTTCCGGATGTGGATCTGCGGCTCATGGAAGAGACCACGCCGAAGCTGGTGGAACTGCTGCAGACCGCGAAGCTGGACCTGGCGCTGGTGGGGTTGCCGGTGAACAGTCCGGAAATGCTGTGTTCGGAGCTGTTCCGGGAGCCGATCTGGGTGGTGGTGGGGCCGGGGCACCGGCTGGCGGAGAATGATTACGTGAAAGTGGCGGACCTGCGCGGCGAGAAGATGGTATTGCTGAAGGAGGGGCACTGCTTTCGCGACGACGCGCTGCGCATCTGCAAGCGGGCTCGATTGCCGTTCGAACCCATTTTCGAAACGGACCAGTTTTCGAGCATATTCCCGCTGGTGGCGTCGGGCCTGGGGATCACGCTGGCGCCGCAGATGGCGGCGCACACGGCGCAGGAGTGCCGGCTGTTACCGCTGGAGCGGGATACGTTTCGCCGGGTGGGGTACATCCGGGTACGCCGCCACGTGGCGGGCGCTGCGCAGGGCGCCTTTGTGAAGTGGTTGCGGGAAACGGTCCGGGCGGAGGATTGGTCGGCGCGAACCGCCGGAGCCGGCCGCGCTATTGAGGGTCAATGCGCAGTCTCTTGACGCGTAATCCCAGCAGACGCTGATCGCCGGACTCACCGTGCGAGGACGGAGAGGCGGGACGATCGAGTTGGAAAGTCAGGGTCAGGGATTGCCTCGCGGTCCCGAAATGGGGAATCGGGAGGCTCCTTTCGATTGCCTCTGGCGTCTCCACCAGCCATTCACCCAGCGGGTCAGGCTCGCAACTCAACTGCACGCGGAGCGAGCGGTGCGCGGGATTCAGGTAGGCTCCGGCTTCCAGGGTCAGCCAGGCAGGGCCGTCCAACGGTTGCGCCAGGGGGATGCGGAGTTGGGCCGTGGGTCCATCTGTCCATGTGCCCGATGACTCCGCCAGGGACCAGCCGCTGTGGGTGTAGTTCGCGCTGTTGCCGCCGGTATCGAAACGGATCTCGGAGCCGGGGCGGTACGGTTCCACGGACTGGCCGGGACCCTGACTTTGACTGGCCGCGAGAAACCTCTCGACGGCCGTCAGGAAGCCCGCCTCATCGGCAGGGAGGAACTCAACGTCCTGCTCCTCGTAGAGATAGAATTCGGAACAGTGATGGTCCGGCCGCTGGCTGCGGTAGTACGCGGTTTTCCGTTCGCGGTCGGGCCGCGACTTCTGGATGAGATCCAGGTGGTCGATCCAGCGATCGAACAGCACCATGTTACGCCCGCGAACGGCCACGCGGTCGTGGATGAGAGCGGGCCAGCGGATCAAGTCGGGATCGTTGCGGAACAGGCACAGCTTGTAATCCGGGAACCACGGTTGGTTGGCGATGAACATGTCGCCCGGCGGGACCAGCCAGCGCCGGGGCACACTGAGCGCGGTGAACTGATTGAGCCGCATGAGAGCTTCCAGCGGACGGCGGTCCCAATTGCCGCCCAGGGCTTCATCATCGTCGATGACCAGAATGTAATCGGCCTTGCAGAAGGAGGCCATTTGGGGGAAGGCGCTTTCGATATTTCCGCCGGTTTGGATGCAATGCACGCGATCGGTGAAGCGGCGGGCGATTTCCGCGGTCTGGTCCGTGGTTTCGCGATCCACGCAGACGACCAGGTTATCCGCGGCGTTCCTGGAAACGATGGAGTCCAGACAGCGGGCGATTCGCCGGGCGCCATTCTTCGTCAGCACCACCGCATCGATGGCCGGGACGGAGGGCCGATCTCCGATGAGCGCCGGTTGCGGCTGCTCCGGCCGCAACGCGTAGGGCATCATCCGGTCCAACGCTGCGGGTGACTGTTGTTCCAGGTATTGCGGGGCGAGATCTCCGCGAACGAAGAGGAGCAGGTTCTGGCGATACCACCATTCGATGCGCCGGTCCGTCCAGATCCGGTCGCGAAGGCAATCCACCGCGATGTACCCGTGGCGGGCGAAGAGTTCGGCCCAGTAGGTGGGCCACTGCTCGTTCAGATGATTGACGCCTCCCTGGCCAGGCACCGCCGCCGAGAAAAGCACTACGGGCGCGAGCCGCACCAGAGATTGGACAAAGCCGGAGGCGGATTCGGCGGGCAGGTGCTCGGCAACTTCCAGGCTGACCGCCAGGTCGAACGTCCGCGGCAGGTCGAAGGACTGGGATGCGTCCACGGTGCGGATGTGCGATGCGCCGAGATGCGCCAGGTGAGGGCTCACCTCGGAAAACTCCAGACCGAAGATGTCGTCGATTCCGCAGTGCCGGAAACACGAGAGCCACGCGCCCGTGCCGCAGCCGACATCCACGACGCTGGCGGGCCTGGTGAGGCTGGTGACCAACGGCACTACGATCGAAGCGGAGCGGAGCGAACCGTCCCGTATCGTATGATAGAAATCATCCCCGTAGATTGGATCCATCAGTCTTGATATGGTCGCATGAATCCTCAGCCAGCCGGTAGCACGTATCGACGGATTTATAGCAAGTACCGGGAATTCACGATGATCCCGGAGGCCACCTACCTCCGCAATCTGCGGCTTGCCGAGCGCGTTCGGGATGTGCCGGGCTGCATTGTGGAGTGCGGCGTGTGGCGGGGCGGGATGATCGCCGGGATCGCGGAACTGTTGGGTCCGGAGCGCCAGTACTTTCTGTTCGACAGCTTCGAGGGATTGCCGCCGGCGCAGGCAATCGATGGCCCGGGCGCCTTGGCGTGGCAGGCCGATCGCGACGGCCCGGCATATTACGATAATTGTTCCGCTCCGTTAGAGGCCGCGCGGGCTGCAATGGGTATGTCCGGCGCGCGAAGGGTGGAGTTGGTGCGCGGATGGTTTCGAGACACGCTACCTGCGTTCATTCCGCCCGCGCCGGTAGCGCTTCTCCGGCTGGATGGCGACTGGTATGAATCGACGATCCAGAGCCTTACTCACCTGTATCCGCACATGGCGCGGCGGGGGCTGATCCTGGTGGACGACTACTATACGTGGGATGGCTGTTCGCGGGCGGTGCACGAATTCCTCGCGCGCGAATCTTCCGCCTGGAGAATCGACCGCTTCGAAGAGGATGTTTGCGTGCTGAGTTGCCCGCAGCCGGCGGTGCCCATGGACGCGTTGCCGGTTTTCGAACGAGATATGGTTGAGATTCGCGTGGCCGGAGACCTGCACCTGGCGGCGGAAGAGCGTTTTTCAGTGGTGGTGACTCTGGTCAATCGTTCCCCCTGGGATCTGAGGAGTGAGATGCCGCATCCAGTTCACCTGGCGCATCACTGGCTGAGTGACGATGGGCGAACCATGGTGCTGTACGAGAGTGAGCGTACGCGATTGGCGCCGGTATTGTGTCACGGCGGCTCGGCGCAATATGCAATGGCGGGGGCAGCGCCGGCGCAAGCGGGCAGTTACATTTTGCGAGTGACTCTGGTGCAGGAAGACGTGCGATGGTTCGATGAGTCGGTGTTCTGCGATGTGGCTGTCACGGTGGTTTAGGATGCTTGCCGCCAGCGGGCGACCAGGTCGCGGGCGGCGGTGGGCCATTCGGGGAAAACGAATTGGAAGCCGGCGGACAGCAGGCGGCCGGGCACTACCCGGCGGCTCTTGAGGACGAGTTCCGATTCCGTTCGCATGAAGAAGGCTCCCACCTCGATGAGCCATGCGGGCGCAGGCAAGGCGAAGCGCGCCCCCCATGCTTCGCGGAGGGCCCGTATGAAATCGGCATTGCGCAGCGGATTGGGGGAGGCGAGATTGACCACGCCGGTGAATTCTTCGCGGGCGATCAGGAGATCGATGGCGCGCGCGAAATCGGCATCGTGAACCCAGGAGACGAACTGGTCGCCGGATCCGTGCCGTCCGCCGAGGCCATGGCGGACGAGGCCCAGTAGCACGTCGAAAGCTCCGCCGCGATCGGGACTGAAGGTGATGGCGCTGCGCGTGGCAACTTTGCGAGTGCGCGGGGTGGGAGTGGAGAAGAAGGCCTCCTCCCAGGCTTTGGCCACGTCGATGGAAAAGTTCCAGGTGTCGGGCGCGCCGGGCTCGCTGCCGCCGAGTTCGCCGTGGGCTTCGTCCATGGGGCGATCCAGGGCATGGCGGTAGATGGTGGCGGTGCCGGCGTTGATCCAGAGCGGCGGCGGGTGGCTGAGGGACGCGATGACCCGGTGGAGCAGGAGCGTGCTGCGGACGCGCGATTCGCGGATGGCGCGCCGGTTCGCCGGGTAGTACCGGCAATTGACGCTGCGGCCGGCCAGGTTGATGCACACATCGCTTTGCTCGAGATGAGTGATCCAGTCACCGGGAGTGACTCCGTCCCACGTGGCGACGTGCCAGGGAGCGGGTTGCGGGTCGCGGCTGAGCACCGTTACCGAGTGGCCTTGGGCGTGGAAGTGGCGGGCCAGAACGCGGCCCACCTGTCCGCTGCCGCCGGGGATCACAATCCTCATGGCAGATACCTTTGCCACTCATCCGATTCGGCGATCTGGCGGACGACTGCGTTTCGCTCCCGGAGCAGGGCTCGCATGTAGCGGCGGAGCAGGATTTCGGCGAGGCGCCCGAGCACCGGCAGCGGCGCGGCGAAACGGAACAGGTCGCGCATCTCGGTTTGTCCGCCAGGGAGCGGGCGGAAAAAATGGTCGTGCTGCATGGAACGGAACGGGCCGTCGATCATGGTGTCCTGAAAGTACGCGGGTGGGTCGAAGGCGGTTATCTCACTGGTCAGGCGGTGCCGCAGGGCGAAATGGCGCGCGCGGAACGTGACTCGCTGGCCCATTCCCATGAGTCCGGAAGTGACTCCGGCAGTGGCGATGGCCTCTTCGCCCCAGTGGACATTGCCGGCCAGGTGGACTTCCACGCTGCGCGCCAGGTCGAAGCAGCGACCCACGGGAGCGTGGATGAGTGTGTGTTCTTCCAGGGTCACGATGACTGTTCCGAAAGTTTCTTGATGTGAGTCAGGACGCGCTGGTGAATTCGATGGATGATGGCGTCAGACCATAAGCGCCAGTACCCGGCGGGCCACAGGCCGTGCTGATACCACGAAGTCCCTTCCAGCAGGGTGCGGTTGTTCGGTAGCGGAGTGAGGCGGAACTGGCCCTGTTTGGAAACCAGGTAGCCGTGCAAATGCTTAGGGACGACGTTGGCGTAGGGGCTCCATTCGTGCATGGGCGCGGGACAGGAGGTGACTCTGAAACGGAGCAGGCGAGGCTCGTCCCAGACAGCGACCGGTTCCACGAACGGTCCCGTGGAGAAATCGCAATAGCGGACGGCTCCAGGGCCTGAGCCTTCAATGCGCGCGCGTTGCGGGTACGCGCGGCCGGCGCGAAAGTACCATTCGCGCGGCTCGGGCAATTCAGGAAAGCTCACCACGTGCCGCCAGACCTGCTCCGGGGGCGCCGCGATCACGATGGAGGTGCGGACCTGGTAAACGGGTGGAACGGCTGTGGCATCGAAGAGGAGGCCGGGCGGCAGGAGCACCAACATGCCGAGGCCGCGCATGGTGCGTTTGGGTGCGTCCGCGTGGAAGACCAGCCAACTTCCCAGAATGGCCAGCGGTACGGCGAGCGGCAACGCCATCAGGATGCATATCAGCCCTTCCCGGCCGAGGAGCAGCAGCGAAGCGGAAGCCGCCAAGGCCGCCAGTGCGCCCAGTTTCACGGCCTGTGCCCTGGTGGCGGGCCGAAAGACCCAGCACACGGTCCCGCCCAGCAGGACCGGGAAGGCGATGAAAACGGTCAGGCCGTAATTGCCAACGCCGATCAGCGCGATTCCGCCGGCGATAAGAATCGCCAGCAGCAGCAGTCCGGCCGTGGCGCGTGTGAGTGTGTTCACTGCGAATCTCCCTTCACTACTTCGACCAGTTGCAGGGCGGCCTTGCGCACGGGACGCATGAGGGGCAGGCCGGAAAGGCGAATCAACGTGGTGACGCTCTTGGCGGAGAGTTCCAGCAGGCGCGCGGTTCGCGACTGATCCGGCGATTCGTCGATCACCCAGAAAAAGATCACGCCCATCTGGAAGAACCAGAGCACGCCGGGCAGTTGCGGCGCCAGGTCGCGCGGGATGCGCATGCCGCAATCCACCAGGATGCGGCGAAACCAGGAGATGTCCAGGTTGCGGATTTCGAAGGTCTGGCGGCTGAACGGTGACAGCGGGTGGCGGGGGTCCGCGCCGTTACGCAGCAGGGCGCGCAGGATGCTCCGGTTGGGGGCGAAGTGGTCGAGTTTCACCTGGATGACGGCGCGGAGGCGATCTTCCAGGGGCTTCACGTTTTCCAGCGCGGCCTCCAATTTGGGCTGCATGTCTTCGTTGGAGCGCTGGTAGAAGTCCATGACGATGGCGTCTTTGGAAGGGTAATAGTAGTAGGCCGCGCCGGTGGCTACGCCGGCTTTCTGGGCGATGTCGCGCATGGTGGCGGTGTCGAAGCCCTCCTGGCGGAATAGCTCCAAGGCGGAATCCAGGATGCGGGCGGCGGTTTCTTCCGATTTGGACATATTTTTGAATGTGTTCAAAAACAGAATAAGGCGTACGCGGCCGCCTGTCAAGGGTTATTTGAACGTGTTCAGAAATGGCCGATCAGGCGGCCAGGCCGGCCTTCCAGAGCAGGTAGCCGATGGCCTGCTTGAGGTAGTTCCAGCGTTCGTGAAACAGGCCGGGGTACAACTGCTCTTTGCGAGGCGACCCGTACACTTTCAATCCGCGGGATTCGAGCATTCGCTTGACCCGGTAGATGTGATAGCCGTCGCTGACCACGATGACCGAGTGAAGGCCCATGCGGCGCATGATTTCGCTGGCCATGGCGGTGGATTCGAGCGTGCTGTCGGCTTCGGTCTCGACGATGATGGCGTCGGGCGGCACGCCGCGGCTGATGAGGTAGGAGCGGCCCACGCCGCCTTCGGTGAAAACCGGGTCGCCGCCGGCGCCGCCGGTGGTGAGGATGCGGGGAGCCAGTTGACGCCGGTAAAGGTCCAGGGCGTGATCCAGACGCGCGCGCAGGACCGGAGAGGGCCGGCCGTTATATTCGGCCGCCCCCAGCACCAGGATCACTTCCGAAGGCTGGGCCTCATCGCGCACGGATTGCTGCTGAATGCGGACCGAAAGGTACGCGACGTAGAACGCCAATGCGGTCATCGCCGCGGCCAACACGCTCCATACAACCCTTTTCATCTGCGCTATTCTGATCTCGAAACATTATTGTAAACAGATGCCGAAGGCAGAGACGATCACCAGCGCCGCCAATCCCCTGTTGAAGGATGTGCGCCGCGCCATTGCTCGCGGCGGGCTGACAGAGCAGGGCTGGTGCGTGGCGGAAAGCTTCCACCTGCTGGAAGAGGCGCTGCGCAGCGATTGCGTGGTGAGAATGGTGCTGGCGGCCGATTCGGTGCGGTCCGCCGCCGAGGCGCACGTGCGGCGCCTGCCCGGCGTGAAAGTGGTGGTACTGCCGGACAGCTTGATGCAGAGCATTTCCGGGACGGAGACCAGCCAGGGCGTGATGGCGCTGGTGCAGCCTCCCGAATGGAAACTGGAGCAACTGTTCCGCGGCAGCTCGCTGGTGGTGGTGCTGGACGGGCTGCAGGATCCCGGAAACGCGGGCGCTATTGTGCGCGTGGCGGAAGCTTTCGGAGCTACCGGCGCGCTGTTCCTGAAGGGTACGGTGAGCCCGTTTAACGCCAAAACGCTGCGCGCCTCGGCGGGATCCCTGTTCCGCGTACCCTATCTGCACGGGTTGGACGCCTCGCTGGCGCGGGCCGCTTTGCAGCAGAACAGAGTCGCGCTCTACGCCGCAGTACCGGCCTCCAACGGCGCGCCGGCGCGCGCGTTGAGCGATGTCGATCTGACGGCGAAGTGCGGGCTGATTATCGGCAATGAAGCGCGGGGCGTGAGCGGCGATCTGCGGTCGGCGGCGCTGGATCTTTCGATTCCCACCGTCGGGGTAGAGTCTTTAAATGCGGCGGTGGCCGCGGGAATCATTCTATACGAAGCGCGGCGGCAGAGAGCGCGAAAGACGTGAGTCTCTTCGACAACACTCCGCCGGCAGAAGACCGGGCAACCGGGAAGCGGCCGCTGGCCGAGCGCATGCGTCCGAACCGACTGGAAGACTACGCCGGCCAGGAGCACATTCTGGGCCCGGGCAAACCGCTGCGCCGGCAGATTGAGCGCGACCAGCTCACTTCCATCATCCTGTGGGGGCCGCCGGGAGTGGGCAAGACCACGCTGGCCAAGCTCATCGCGCGGCTGACGCGGTGCGAGTTCATTCCCTTCAGCGCGGTATTGAGCGGCATCAAAGAAATCAAAGCGGTGATGGCGGACGCCGAGAAACTGCGCAACCTGGGGAAGCGCACGATCCTGTTCATCGATGAAATCCACCGGTTCAACAAGGCGCAGCAAGATGCATTCCTGCCGTACGTGGAGCGGGGTGACATCATCCTGATCGGCGCGACGACGGAGAATCCTTCGTTCGAGGTGATTTCCGCGCTGCTCTCGCGGTCGCGAGTGTACGCGCTGCGCGGGCTGACCGTGCCCGAATTGATGGAGTTGCTGCGGCGCGCGCTGCCGGTGGTGGGGCTGGAAGCGCCGGACGAACTGCTGGAACAGATCGCCATCTATTCCAACGGAGACGCGCGGCAGGCGTACAACACGTTGGAAGCCGCGGCGGCGGCGGCGCCGGGCGGCACCCTGACCGGGGACGGGGTGCAGGATGCGATGCAGCGCAAGGTGCTGCTATACGACAAGGGCGGAGAAGAGCACTTCAACCTGATATCGGCGCTGCACAAATCGGTGCGGTCGAGCGATGTGGATGCGGCGCTGTACTGGTTGACGCGCATGCTGGAGGCGGGGGAAGACCGGCTGTATATCGCGCGGCGGCTGATCCGCATGTCCATTGAAGATATCAGCCTGGCCGATCCGAGGGCGATCGAGCAAAGCGTAGCCGCCATGCAGGCAGTCCATTTTCTGGGGATTCCAGAGGGCGACCTGGCCCTGGCACAGGCGGCGATTTACCTGTGTGTAGCGCCGAAGTCCGACGCGGCGTACCGCGCGATGGGGGCGATTCACGCGGATGTAGAGAAGACCATTGCCGAGCCGGTGCCGATGAATTTGCGCAACGCGGTGACCCGCTCCATGAAAGAGTGGGGCTATGGCGAGGGGTACCAGCACGCGCACAATCTGGAGAACGCCATTCCGGATATGGAGTGCCTGCCGCCTTCGCTGGCCGGCCGGAGATATTACTTCCCTACCGATCGCGGTCTGGAAAAGCGGATCGGAGAGAGGCTGGAGGAGATCCGGAGGTTGAAGGAAAAGAAGTGAGATGCGCAGGCCGGGAGGCCTACGCTACTTCTTGGGATTCAACTTGAGATTCATGACCGCGTCTTTGCGCGAGTCGAAGGAACTGAGCGTTCGAGTGGGGCTGGTGGATCCGTCAAATTCAGCCCGGAGTTTGTAGTCCACATCCGTGCTGAGTTCGTGGAAATAGTAGCTCCCGTCGGTCTGCGTGTAGAAGGTGCGAACCTGCAGGCTCTTGGTGTTTTCCAGGTAGACGCGGGCGCCGTTGACCACGGTGCCATCGGCGGCGCTCACGGTTCCCTGCACGTTGCGGGTCTGGTCCTGCTTACCTTTCTTTTGGGCGAAAGTGGCGGCTGTCGAGAACAGCAGCGCGGCCAGCAGGACCATCCAAACCCGTTTCATCACAGACTCCTATTTCCAATCTTCGTCCGCATCTTCCTCTTCTTCTTCCAGGAACCCGTCCTCCTCATCTTCTTCCTCTTCGAGATCTTCGGCGGACTCCAGTTCCAAAGGTTCGGTGCCAACGACCTTTAAAGCTGCACCACACTCATCGCAACTGATGGTGTCGCCTTCGTCGACGTCTTCTTCATCCACATCGATCTTTCCATCGCAAACGGGACATTCGACCATGGCAATTTCCTCCCAAATTCTACAGATAAACGATAGACTGCCGCATTCGCAACCAGGTTACTTGCTGCCCATGACCTCATTGTGGCACAGAGACTGAACACCGGCGATAGCCGTTGCTGTGCCAAAATATAAGTATCCATGCACCAGAAACTGAATGAGAGGGTTGTGGACCTGGATCCACAGGAAACGTCGGAGTGGGAAGAAGCCCTGGATCAAGTAATCGATGAGGCGGGGCCGGACCGCGCCGCATACCTTTTGGAGAAGCTGACGGATCGGGCGCGCGTGAATGGCGCGGCGATGCCGATTCACCTCAACACCCCGTATATCAACACCATCAAGCCAGAGGAGGAAGTCCCTTACCCCGGCGACCGTGCCATGGAGCGGCGGATCAAAAGCCTGATTCGCTGGAACGCCATGGCCATGGTGGTGCGGCAGAACAAGTACGACGCCGGAATCGGCGGCCACATTTCCACATACGCCTCGCTGGCGACGCTGCTGGAGGTGGGATTCAACCACTTCTTCCACGCCAAGTACGGCGATCAGCCGGGCGATCTCATTTACTTCCAGGGTCATGCTTCGCCGGGGGTGTACGCGCGGGCATTTCTGGAAGGGCGGCTCACTGAGGAGCACCTGAAGAACTTTCGCCACGAATTGCGCGAGCATCCGGGCCTTTCCTCCTATCCGCACCCGTGGCTGATGCCGGATTTCTGGAATTTTCCCACGGTTTCGATGGGGCTCGGCCCGATTAACGCCATTTATCAGGCGCGCTTCATGCGGTACATGGAAAATCGCGGCATCATCCCTCCCACGCCGCGGAAAGTCTGGGCGTTCCTGGGCGATGGCGAGATGGACGAGCCGGAATCGATGGGTTCGCTGACGTTGGCTTCGCGGGAATCGCTGGACAACCTGATCTTCGTGATCAACTGCAATCTGCAGCGGCTGGACGGCCCGGTGCGTGGCAACGGGAAAGTGATTCAGGAACTGGAAGCGGCCTTCCGCGGCGCCGGCTGGAACGTGATCAAGCTGATCTGGGGCGAGGATTGGGATTCGTTGCTGGCGCGCGACACCACCGGCCTGCTGATGAAGCGCATGGGCGAGGTGGTGGACGGCGAGTTCCAGACCTACGTGACCAAGGATGGCGCGTACATCCGGCAGAATTTCTTCGGCAAATATCCGGAACTGCTGGAACTGGTGTCGCACCTGAGCGACGAGGATCTGTTCCGGCTGCACCGCGGAGGGCACGATCCGCGTAAGGTGTACAACGCGTACAAGGCGGCAGTGGAGACCACCGGTCAGCCGACCCTGATCCTGGCGCACACCATCAAGGGCTACGGCCTGGGCGAAGCCGGCGAAGGGCGCAACATCACGCACCAGCAGAAGAAACTGAACGAACAGGAAATCGCGCATTTCAAGTCGCGGTTCGAGATTCCGATTCCCGATGAGGCGGCGCGCAACGCGTCGTTCTACCGGCCTCCGTCGGACAGTCCGGAGATGGCGTACCTGCACGAGCGGCGCCGCCTGTTGGGCGGATACATGCCCAGCCGGACGGTCCCGCCCGGCCAGTTGCAATCTCCTCCGCTGGAGTACATGAAGGAATCGCTGGAAGGCTCGGGCGGCCGCGAGGTTTCAAGCACCATGGCGTTCGTGAGAGTGCTGACGCTGCTGATGAAGCATCCGCAGTTGGGCAAGCACGTGGTGCCCATCATTCCGGATGAAGCGCGCACCTTCGGCATGGAATCGCTGTTCCGGCAGTTCGGCATCTACGCCAGCAAGGGACAGCTCTATAAGCCGCACGATGCGGAAATGTTCCTGTACTACAAGGAATCCAAAGACGGACAGATTCTGGAAGAGGGCATTACGGAGGCCGGGTCGATGGCGTCATTCACAGCCGCCGGCACTTCCTACTTCACTTATGGAACGGAGATGATTCCGTTCTTCATTTACTATTCGATGTTCGGCTTCCAGCGCATCGGCGACATGATCTGGCTATTCGGCGATGCGCGCGGGAAGGGCTTTCTGTGCGGCGGCACCGCCGGACGCACCACGCTCTCGGGCGAGGGCCTGCAACACCAGGACGGTCATAGCGTGGTGCTTTCGAGCACCGTGCCCAACTGCATCACCTACGACCCGGCGTACTCCTACGAGATCGCCATAATCGTGCAGGACGGCATCCGGCACATGTATGAGGAGAACCTGCCGGGCTTCTACTACCTCACCCTGTACAACGAGAACTACGCCATGCCGGCCATGCCCGCGGATCTGGATCCCGCGCAGGTGTTGAAGGGAATCTACCGCTTCCGGGCGGCGGAGAAGGGCAACGCGCAGGTCCAGCTTTTCGGCAGCGGCCCCATTCTGAACGAGGCGTTGCGCGCGCAGCAGATTCTAGCGGAGAAGTACGGCGTGGCGAGCGATGTGTGGAGCGTCACCAGCTACAACGAACTGCGCCGCGAAGCGCTGGATGTGGAGCGCTGGAACCGTTTGCATCCCGATCAACCGGAGCGCACGCCTTACATCGTGTCGGCGCTGCAGGGCGCGAATGGGCCAATTGTCGCCGCTACAGACTATATGAAAGTGGTGGCGGACCAGGTGGCGCCGTGGCTTGGCGGCCGGATGGAGACGCTAGGCACCGATGGCTTCGGACGCAGCGACAATCGCGAGTATCTGCGCAGGCACTTCGAGATCAACGCCGAATCGATTGCGGCGGCGGCGTTGTCGCGGTTAGTCCGTGACGGAAAGTTCGATGCGAAGAAGGCCGTGACGGCGTTTGCCGACCTGGGTGTAGACACCGAGCGTAAAAATCCCGCTCGCGCCTAGCAGTTCCTCCACAAGGCGATGCAAACCGGCCAACGCGTGGCGGCGCTCGGAATGGCGGTCAGCGCCGCGCTGGCCGTGGTCAAGGTCATCGCCGGCATGGCGGGACATTCCACGGCGGTAGTGGCTGACGGGTTGGAATCCACGAGCGACGTGTTCGCTTCCGGATTCGTGCTTCTGGGCCTGACGCTGGCCGCGATTCCCGCGGACGAGAATCATCCTTACGGCCACGGCCGCGTGGAAACGCTGACGGGTCTGTTGATCGGCCTGTTACTGACGGCGGGCGGAGCACTCATCTCCTACATCTCGGTGCAGAGCCTGGGGCAGCCTCGCGAGGCTGTGGCCGGGTTTGTCATCTATCCCCTGCTTGCGTCATTGGTAGCGAAGGCGGCGCTCGCAGCCAGCAAGTTTCGCTACGGCCGGCGTCTGAAGAGTTCGGCGCTGACCGCCGACGCGTGGAACGATGCCATGGACAGCGTGTCCGCCGTGGCCGCGCTGGTCGCGGTGGGCCTGACTCTGGCGGCGCCTTCCCGATTCCTGGAGGCTGACAGGTACGGCGGGTTCGTGGTGGGGCTGATCGTGGTGACCACCGGCATTCGTGTCGCCTACGACACGGCCATGCAGTTGATGGATACGATGCCTGGCGACGATTTCATGACTCAGCTTCGCGAAGTGGCGCGGAGCCAGCCCGGGGTGCGTGGAGTGGAAAAATGCTTCGCGCGCAAGACGGGCTTGAAGTATCACGTGGACCTGCACCTGGAGGTGGATCCGGAGATGACGGTCCGGCAATCGCACGACATTGCGCACCAGGTACGGCTGCGGATTCTGGAGCGGCTGGATTGGGTGGCGGACGTGCTGGTGCACGTGGAGCCATCGCCGTAGGCGCTACTCCCAGCGCAGGGCGCTCATGGGGTCCACTCCGGTGGCGCGGCGCGCCGGGAGGAAGCCGGCGAGAGCGGTGACCGCGGCGATGCCGAGCGATGCCGCGGCCAGGGTGAGCAGGTCGGTGGGCTCGACGCCGAACAACTGAGTCTGAATCAGGCGCGTGACGCCGTAGGCTCCGGCCAGTCCGATGGCCACTCCGGTTCCGGCCAGCGTCAGAGTCTCGCGCATCACCATCCACACTACCGAGCCTTGTCCCGCGCCCAGCGCCATGCGAATGCCAATCTCGCGCGTGCGGCGGGCCACCATGAAGGCCATCACGCCATAGAGCCCGAGGGCGGCCAACAGCGTGGCGAGACATCCGAAGACGCTGGAAAGGGCCGCCAGCAGGCGCTCGGTGAGCAGAGAAATCTCCTGTTGATGATCCAAGGTGCGCAGGTCGTAGAAGGGCACGGTGTCATCCACCTCCCGTACCGCCGCGCGCAGGGTATTGAACATTTGCGTGGCGTCGCCAGGAGTGCGGATGTAGAACGTGCCGCCGTTGGCGAAGCCTTTTTGATCGCTGGGAATGTAAAGCTCGTAGGGGATTTCGTCGCGCATGCTTTCGTACTTGGTGTCGGCGGCCACACCCACGATTTGGATATCGGTCTTGGTGCCCGGGTCGATACCCATGCCGACGTGGCGGCCAATCGGGTTGGCATCGCCAAAATAGCGCTTGACGAATTTCTGATTGACGATCGCCACTTTGGGCGCTCCGGCATCGTCGCGGTCGTTGAAGTCGCGGCCCAGCAGGATTGGGATCTTCAGCGTCTGGAAGAACCCCGGAGTGCAATACTGCATGTGCGGGTCGGGGCGCTCATCGGGTTTGGCGGAGTAGCCTTCGATGGTGACCCAGTTATCCCACTCGTTGTCCTCCAGCACGGGGATTACGGCGAAGGTTTGGGACTGGACTCCGGGCAGCGCGCTCAAGCGGTCGCGCAGGCGGCGGTAGTAATCCCGGGTCCATTTGGGGTCATAGCGGCTCATGGTCGGGTCCACATCGAATGCCAGCAGGTTCTTCACATCGAAGCCGGGGTTCAGGGTCTTCAAGTTGCGCAGGCTTTGCAAAAACAGTCCGGCGCCGATCAGCAATAGCAGCGACAGCGATACCTGCGCCACCACCAGGCCGTTGCGCAGCCGGGCGGAACTGCCCCGGATGACGCTGCCAGCCTGGTCCTTCAAGGTATTCGCCAGTTTGGGGCGGGTGGATTGCAGCGCCGGAACCAGCCCGAAGAGCGCGCCGGCGATCAGGGAGATGGCGAAGGTGAATGCCAGGACGGTCCAATCCGGCGTGCTGGTCAACGAGAGCGGCGTGTGTCCGGAAGGCAGGAAATCGATCAGCGCCTGGTCGATCAGTACGGCCAGGCCGATGCCCAGGGCGCCCCCCACCGCGGCAAGCACGAAGCTTTCCACCAGCAGTTGGCTGATCAGACGGCCGCGTCCCGCTCCCAGGGCCAGGCGCACGGCGATTTCTTTCTGGCGCGCCGAGGCTCGCGCGATCAGCAGATTCGCCAGATTGGAGCAGGCAATCAGGAGCACCAGGCCGACGATGCCCATCAGAGCGAAAAGCGGTTTCGAGTAAGCCTTACGCAGGTTGGAGCGGCCCTTCGAGCCGGGCATCACTTCCATCCACATCTTCAGGAATTCCTGCTTGACGAAGGGCGAGGTTTTAGCGAAGGGTTTCTCGGTTACTTCACGGTTGAGGATCTGGTGGAAGAGCGGTTGCAATCCGGCCTGCGCCTTTTCGATGGTGACGTTGGGCTTGAGGCGGCCGAAGACTTCGGCCCAGCGGAAGCGATTGTTGTTCAAGCGGCTGAAATCGGTTATGCGGGGCAACTCGTCCTTCATGGTGACGGGGATGCGAATCTGCGGCGCGCGGCCCGGCTCGACGCCATCGAATCCCGCCGCGCTGACACCGATGATGGTCAGGTCGCGGCCGTTGACCACCATCTGTTTGCCAACGATCTGCGGGTCGGCGCCGAAGCGCGCGCGCCAGTAACCGTAGCTGAGAACGGCGAGCGGGTGGCCGCCCTGAATCAGGTCGTCCGACGCGGTGAAGACGCGGCCCACCGCGGCGCCGATGCCGAGAACGGGGAAGTAGTTGCCGGAGACATAATCCGCACCGATCAGTTCCGTGCGGCCCTGGAACGACGCGCTCACCGTGGCCGGGTAGGTGCAGAACATGCCGCTGAAGACCTGGTTCTTATCGCGGATTTCCTGATACATGGGGTAGGAGAGGCGGTCGGGTCCGTTGTTGCCGCCGTAATGTTTGCCGCGTCCGGCGAGCATCACAAGCTGCTCGGGATGCTTCACGGGGAGGGGTTGCAGGATGAGCTGGTTAATGAGTGTAAAAATCGCCGTATTGGCGCCGATGCCCAGGGCCAGCGATAGCACGGCTACGGCCAGAAAGACGGGCGATTTGCGCAAGGTACGCACCGCATAGAGGAAATCTCGGAGTAGAACAGCCATCGATCGTTATACTGTGCCGCGCGAAAAAGGTTACGTGGTCCGGGCAAAACGGCCGGCGTTATTATCGATTTATGCCTGTTTCCCTGGAGGTATTGCGCACTCATATCGATTACACAGCTTGGGCAAGCGAACGGCTGGTGCAGTCGGCAAGCGATTTGAGCGAGGAGGAGTTGACCCGCGATTTCGGGACGGCGGATCACAGTGTGCTGGGCACGCTGGTCCACATATTCGCCGCCGGTCGCATCTGGCTCTGGCGGCTGGCCCGAGGAACCCATCCGGGATTTGTACACGAGACCGATCGACACCTTTCGGTACTGCAAACCGATTGGCCCGCGCTGCACACGCGCTGGCGCGAATGGGCCTTGGGCTTGAGCGATGAGAAGGTGCGCGAGCCGCTTTCGTATTCCGATATGAAGGGCCGGCCGTGGACGCAGCCACTGTGGCAACTGATTCTGCACGTGGTGAACCACAGTACCCACCACCGTGGACAGGTGGCCGGATTCCTGCGCAGCATGGGGCACGCTCCGCCGTTGACCGACCTGGTGCTCTACTATCGCGAGACTACGCCTGGGGCGCCGGTCACTCGTGCCGCACAGCAGTCATAGGGTCGATGCGCGAGGCTTTCCGGGCGGTCAGGTAACCGGCCAGTAGTGAGGCGGCGAGGAGAATCGCCACTGCCGCGAAGAGGGCGCGTGAATCGTTGGGCTGGATTCCGAAGAGGAACGATTCGACCAACTTGGAAGTGCCCAGAGCCGCTGGGACGCCGATGGCGAGTCCCACGGCTGCCAGGATCAGGACCTCGCGCAGCACCATCCAGACCACCGTGGCGCGCGGCGCGCCCAATGCCATGCGAATCCCGATTTCGCCGGTGCGCCGCGCGACAGTGTACGTCATGGTGCCGTACGAGCCTACGGCGGCAATGATGAGCGCAAGGCATGCGAAGCCCGTACAGAGGCGGGCGAAAATGATCTCCTGATTCATGGTCTGGTCGATCTGCGCCTTCTCGGTCTTGACATTGGTCACTGGCACACGAGGGTCCGCCTGGTGCACGATTTCTCGCGCGGTCCCGGCGTAACTCAGCGGGTCGCCGCCAGTGCGAAGGACAAACGTCATCTCATCCACCGGATAGTACGAGCCTTGCTCGAACGGCAGGTAGACCACCGGTTCGAACTCTCCTTTGAGCGAACCATAGCGCGCGTTCCGCGCCACGCCGGCGATCTCGACCTCCTGATTTCCCAGAGGGAGACGGCGGTGTGTTAGCGCCGGTTTAAAAGAGCAGCGTTTTCGCCGGTTTTGACGCCGTGGCGAG
>JARLGM010000055.1 GCA_031292755.1 Candidatus Sulfopaludibacter sp. | reverse complement strand
CTCCGGACCATAGAATTTCACCAGCGCGTCGCGATACATGTCCGCCTGCGCGGCGTAGCGGCGCGTCAGCATGGCACGGCACTCTTCGTCGCGCCGCTTCCGGCCGGCAGCGTCGTCGGGGTACAGACCGGCATGGCCGTCGGCCCCGCCCTCCTGTATCTGCGATTGCATCAGCAGCAGCGCGTCCACGGTCGGATCGATCACGTCGTCAATTCCCACGGCCACATCGGCGCGAAACGGATTGGGGCGCTGGAAGCGGTCCGACGCGTACAGGAACACCGGATTCCTCTTCAGCGACGGCACGCTCGGGACGAAGAACGGTACCCCTACCATGTAGGCGGAATCCTGCACCAGGATCGACGTATATCGATGATCGGGATGGTAGTCGTTCGGCCGGTTAGTGATCACTACGTCCGCGTTCCACTCGCGAATCAGGCGCGTGATGGTGCGCCGGTTCTCGAGCGTGGGCATGATCTCGCCATCGTGGATATCCAGCACCTCAGTGGTCACACCCAGGCGTTGCGCCACCGCCATCACTTCCTTCTTCCGGCGCAGCGCCAGCGGACCTCCGGCCATCTGCCAGTGGCCGACATCGCCGTTGGTGGCAGAGACGAACTTCACATGGTGCCCCAGTCTGGCCCATTTCATGGCCGCGCCGGCGCCGCGATACTCCGCGTCGTCGGGATGCGCGCCAAAAACGATGATGCGCAGCTTGCCGTCATTGGCGGGCGAGCTCGGAGCGGCGGTTTGTGCCAGAACGATGGTGGGATGCGGGGCATTCACCAAGGTTCCGAGTAAGAAGCCCAGCGCCCCCGTCAACGCCAGGGCCGCGATCGGGGATTTCACGATTGCACCTCCTGTCTACAGCGTCTTCTGTTCCACCTTCTGCAATTGGGTGTCTTTCACGCCCGTGCACATGTGCACGCTCAGGCCGGTGACGCTGTGCAAAGCGAACACTGGCGTATCGGCGGCTTGCGGCGTCTTGATGCGGAAGAAGTCGGCGTCCTGTACATCGTCCAGTACGAAAGCGGGCCGGCGATCTTCCGTTTCCGCCATGATGTGGACATTGTCGAACTCGATACCTTTCACGTGCCGGATGTAGAATCCCTGCGAGGGCATTTTATGCCGCTCCACCGGCTGCGCGTTCCCTCGTCCGCGCCCGCCCTGCTGGGCCGCTCCCCGGCCTGCGCCGGCCGCTCCGCGTCCCTGCCCTTCCGGCACGAAATCGCCGTTGGGACCCCGCCCATTCCGCCCCGGCCGCGGCGGTGCGGTGAACATGTCCGGCTCGGGATAGATGTCCTCGGCCTCGGGCGGCTGATACGACGCGTCTTCCCTGGTGCCGCCTCCCTGATGCTGGATTTCCACGTTGCTGATCTTCACATCCTCTATATAGTGGCCGGGGATTCCGCTGATCACCGATCCCAACGCCGAGACCGAGTTGGAGCAGACCAGGTTGTCGATAATGACGCGCTTCAAGGTGCCTATCGCGGTGCCGTCCGGCGCGCGCAGCCGCCGGCCCAGGCGCATGAAGATGGGGGCGCTCATGATGTCGCGCATCGAAATATTGCTCACCGTCACATCTTCCAGCAGCGCGCCGTCCACCGTCTCCAGCGCCAGCCCCTGGCAGCCTTCGAACACGCAGTTGGAAATGGTGATGTTGCGGAAGCCCCCCGCGGATTCGGTGCCGAACTTGATGCGCCCCGTATGCGGCACCCTCGCCTCCGGCCCGAATTTCTTATAGGTACCGTCCAGCATGGTGCCCTCTTCCCAACAGCCGCTCACGTAGCAATTGGTGATGGTGACGAATTGGGTTTGCCGCGCCGAGCCGAGCGCGTAATCGGCCTTCAGGCAGATGCCGTCGTCCCACGGCGAATTGACGTAGCAGTTGGAGATGCGTACGTTGCGGCACGAATCCACGTCCATGCCGTCGCGGTTGGTGTCGATCTTCAGATTGTCGATGGTCAGGTTGTCCACGCCGGTGGCCAGGATGCCGAAGTGGCCGCCGTGCAGGATCGAAAAATCGCGCAACAGGATATTGTGGCAGTTCCGCAGGCTGATCGACTTATTCCCAACGCCGGGATTCATGGCGCCCTGTCCGCGGCTCAACCCCTTGCCCCAGATGCGTCCGCTGCCGCTGATACCGGCGTTTTCGATGCCGTCTCCCCAAAGCAGACTGTTCTGAAAATGGCTGTGGCCGAAGTCCTGATACTTGTCCCACTGGTTCGCCTCGGCGGCATCGTATGCGCCGGCGCCGCCCTCCGGCGTGTCGGCCGCAATGATGGTCGCGCCGGTGTCGAGATACAGGGTCACGTTGCTTTTGAGATGAATGGAAAAACTCAGATAACTGCCCGCCGGAAAAGCGACGGTCCCACCGCCTGCCGCCGCGGCGGCCTCGATGGCCTTATTGATGGCCGCGGTGTCCAGTGCTTTGCCGTCTCCTTTGGCGCCGAATGTCCTGACGTTGAACGCGGCATCCAGCGCCGCCGCGCTCAGAGCGCTTCCCGCCAGTCCCAGGCTCACACGCTTCAAGAAGTCTCTTCGGTGTGTCATTTGCCTCTCCACGTGAACGATATCAGAAAGCACGCTGGCCGGGGTAGTATGGTTTTAACGCAAGAACATGAAGAAAGCTTTCGCCAAAGACGCGCGGCTGGATCGCGTGACCAAGCTCTGCCGGGCGCTCCCGGAAGCCACCTTCGAACTGGCCGGCAAACATGCCAGCTACCAGGTAAGGAAGAAGACCTTCGCCTACTATCTGAACGATCATCACGGCGATGGGATCGTTTCCGTCTGCTGCAAAGTCCTGCCCGGCGATAACGCCGCGCTCATCGCCGCCCAGCCGAAGAAGTTCTACATGCCGGCATACATTGGACCGCGCGGCTGGGTGGCGCTGCGCCTGGACGTTCCCGGAGTGGACTGGAACGAAGTGGACGAACTGATTCGCACCAGCTATCGCCTGGTGGCGCCGCAAAAGCTCGCGGGTATACTTCATTCTTCATCGCGGAGGCGCGGAGACGCGGAGGAAGACGCAGAGAAAATCGGGAAAAAACCGAAAGCAAATCAAATTTGAACTTGAATCCTCCTCCGCGTCTTCCTCCGCGGCTCCGCGCCGCGATGAGTTCGCGTTTTCTATCGCACCGGAATATCCAGCAGGCTTACCCAGTACTGCACGGATTGCAGCGAAAAGCCCATGAGGATCAGGCCGATACCGTACACGCCCATGCGCTTTTCCGGAACGTGATCCGCGGCCCATTCGATCACCGGGGTGAAAGCGCTGGAGCAGCCCGTAGTCAGCCCGATGGTAAGACCAAGCCGGACTCCGAACGAAAGGGCCACGTCGGGCTGGTGCGCCACGTGCGCACAAAGCCAACCGGCGGCAATCCCATAACCGGCCGTGCGATTGAGAGCGCCCAGCAACTGGACCCGGGTGAAGCGCGGGCGAGGCGCCGGGCTATAGTTCAGAGTCGGACGCATGCCCACTTGGTAGGCGACGATTTGTCCCACCGTGCTCAACAGGCCGAAGAGGACTCCGAACACCGGCCCGAAGTACGCCGCCGTGCCGACCGCGTGGCCGAGCCCGCGGATGGCGCTGGCGGACGCGTCGTACCGGAAACCCGGCGTGGGGTCGCCGCGGGAGGCGCGAGAGAATTCCCACGCCAGGGTGATGCCGTGCGTGATGCCCCCGGCGGCGCCGAATACCGGGCCCAATGCCAGGCCGTAGCAGATCCCAAAGACCGCTCCGTATGTAACGCCGCGGGTCAGTACCCGCAGCGGTCCGTGCTCGCCGCCCAGCAGATCGTACGCCAGGTACATCGCGCCCAGCACGTCGAGCGAGCTGCCCAGAATGCTGATGATGGCGAGCGTGTGGTGGTTCATGAGCGTCAGGTGAGCAGGGCATGCCCGCCGTTGTCCAGTATGAGAAACGACTCGGGCGCGCCGCAAGCGCGCAACCGCCGGCCGGGCGCATCGACGGACTCATCGGCGAGCTGAAAGGTGCCGTGGTGGATGGCGATACTGGTCTGCGCGCCCAGTATGCGGTGCGCTGCCAGGGCCTCCTCGGGATTCATGTGGACGGGCGACATGAACCAGCCCGGTTCGTACGCGCCGATGGGAAGCAACGCCGCGCGAGGCGCCCCGAACCGGTCGCGGATCCAGCCGAAGTGCGGGCCGAAGCCGGTGTCGGCGGCGAAGTACACCTTGCCGAACGCGGATTCGATCATATAGCCGCACCACAGGGTTTTGTCGCGATCGAAGGCGCCGCGTCCCGAGAAGTGAAAGGCGGGAACCGCGTGGATGGTGGCCCCGGAAACAGCCAGCGACTCGCCCCAATCGAGTTGCCGCACCGGCGTGATTCCGTGCGATTCCAGAAAGGGCGCGAGCCCCAGGGGTACAACGAAAATGGCGCCGCCGCGCGCGGACAGGCGGCGAAGCGTGGAGAGGTCGAGGTGATCGTAATGGTTGTGGCTGAGAAGAACGGTGTGGATGGTCGGCAGCCGGTCGAATTCCACGCCCGGCAAACGATGACGCCGGGGCCCTATAAAGGAGAACGGGCTGCATCGCTCCGACCAGATCGGGTCGGTGAGGATGTGGCAGCCCGGTTGTTGCAGCAGCACCGTGGAGTGATTGACCAGCGTGACCAGCAGCGAGGGCGAATCCACCGAATGCGGCGGCGCCGAAGGCTCCACCGGGATGAATTCAGGCGATGGCTCGCGGCGCCGCGTGAGCATCCATTTCAGGACGCTGAGAAAGCCACGCGGCCCGGAGCCGCCGGGGTTAAAGAAGCGTCGCCCGTTGTAGTGTGCAGGAAACACCAGCTCTCATTATCGGCCTACGCCAAATCGAACTTCTCCTGATGGAGCTGCGGATCGCTCTTGACGATCACGGTGCGGCCCAGAATCTCCTCCAATTCCTGCAGGAATGTATTCTGGTTGCTCTTGAGCATGCGGGCCACTTCGGGGTTGACGCGCAGCAGCACGTCTTTCCCTTCCACCACCCGGGCGATCTTATTGGCTTCCTGCAAAATCTCGCCCACCACCGTTTGCGGGCTCTTCACGTAGCCCGCGCCTTCGCAATACGGGCAGGGCGTGCAGAGGGTGCGCTCCAGGCTCTGCTTCACGCGCTTGCGCGTGATGGCCACCAGCCCGAAATCGTTAAACTGCAGGATCTTGTTGGGAGCGCGGTCGGCGCGCATGGCCTCTTCGAGCGCCTGCATCACCTTCTGGCGATTCTTCCGCTCGTCCATGTCGATGAAGTCCACCACGATGATGCCGCCCAGGTCGCGCAGGCGGATCTGCCGCACGATCTCCTTGATGGCGTCGGTGTTGGTCTTGACGATGGTGTCCTCCAGGCGGTTCGATTTGCCCACGTATTTGCCCGTGTTGATATCGATGGCCACCAACGCCTCGGTCTGGTTGATGACGATGTAGCCGCCGGACTTCAGCCACACCTTGGGCCGCAGGGCTTTCTCCAATTCGGAGGTGATGCCGAATTCGTCGAAGATGGGGGTGGACCGCGTGTACAGTTTGACGCGGCTTACCAGCAATGGCTGGAAGCGTTGCACGAAGCCGAGCACGCTTTCGTAGACCTCTTCGTTGTCCACCCAGATACTCTTGAACGAACTGGTGAGCTGGTCGCGGAGAATGCGCTCCACCACGTTCAGATCGTGGTGGATCAACAGCGGCGCGGGACGCCGCTCGGCCTTCTGCCGCATATCCAGCCACATGTTATACAGGAACATCATGTCGGCCTTCAGCTCTTCCTCGGTGTGGCCTTCGCCCGCGGTGCGGACAATATAGCCCCCGGGAATGCCGGTGCGATGCTGCTGCAAAATCCTCTTCAGGCGCAAGCGCTCGTCATCGCTGGGAATTTTTCGCGAAACGCCGATGTGGTCCACGGTCGGCATGTAGACCAGAAAGCGGCCGGGAAGCGCGATATGCGAGGTAATGCGCGCGCCCTTTTGTCCCAGCGGTTCCTTGGCGATCTGAACGATAATCTCCTGCCCTTCCTTCAGCAGATCGCTGATGGACGGGACGCCGGCCTTTTCCGGGCGCGGCGCAGTACGGATTTCCGGACGGGGTCCGGGCTCCGGCACGGTTCGGACTTCGCCTTGCGGAGGACGCGGCTCACCGGCGGGACGGCTGTCGCGGCCATCACGATCGCGGCCTCCACGGCGCCTCATGCGGCGCGAATTGCGGTGCTGCAGGAAGCGCGGATTCTGGCCCTGTTCGCGCAGAGTGGCCGTGAGGCTGGTAGGAATGCGGGCCGGTTCGGGCCCTTCCTGATCCACCACAGCGGCCTCGCCTTCGGCCTGACCTTCGTCCACACCCTCGGTTTCTTCGGCGGCTTCCTCTTCGCCGAAAACAGCTTCGTTGCCGGCCGATTCCAGTGCTTCAGCGGCCGCTTCGGATTCCGCTTCGGATTCCGTTTCCGGTTCGTCCGGCGCCGGCTCCACAATCACGACGACTTCTTCCAGGAGTTCCACCTCGGCGGCCATTTCGGCCACCGCGGCCTGCAACTCCGGTTCCGGGGGAAAGGCGATTTCTTCAACCCGGGTCACGACCACCGCCTCGACCGCCGGTTCGGCTGCTTGCCAGCCCAGAGGCTCCGGCTCGGCTTCCGGTTCGCTCTCGAGTTCGGGTTGCGGCTCCGGTTCGGCTTCGCGAACCGCGAACTCACCCACCGGCTCCGGTTCCGGCGCAGCTTCCAGTTCGCTCTGCTCGTCGCCCATCTCTTCGTCTTTGTATTTGGCCAGAGACTCGCCGGGCAGGACAAAGAAATCGTCCGCTTCCGCCGGCGGTGCAACCGGTTCGGCGGCGGCAACGGGCTCGCTGGCAGGCAACGGCGCTTCCTCATGACCGGGACGCGGCGAGTAGAACTTGGAATCGGGCAGGCGTCCACCGCCGCCCTTCTGTCCCCGGCGGCGACGGCGGCGCCCACCCCGGCGGTCATCGCGCCCATCGTCCCGGCGCCCTTCCTCGCGACGCCCTTCATGCAGCGGACGCGGTGTCACGGGTTGCTCCGCGGCGGCGGAAACCGGCGCCGGGGTCACTTCGGGCTCGGCGGCCGACGGTTCTCCTTCCACCGTGGGCAGGGGCTCTGCGAGTACCACCGGTGCGGCCGTCACCGAAGCCGGACTGCGGTCGAGCTTGAGGACCTTCTCCTCTACGCTGGTCACAATCTTGTCGTACTCGTCGTTGTCCTCGAAAAAATCAGAAACGTAGAGAAACGCATCGCGATCCAGGCCGATATCGACGAATGCCGATTGCATGCCCGGCAGCACGCGCGTCACTCTACCTTTGTGGATGCTTCCTGCGAGGGAATATTCGTTTTCGCGCTGATGATAAAGCTCAACGACCTGATCATCTTCCACCACCGCCACGCGTGTCTCGTGGCGATTGGCGGAAATCACTAACTCCTTTGACATCTCATGCCTCCCCGGGAGCGCGGAGAGAACGACCGAGTGGAACGTGGGCGCCCTGCGTGGACCCCGCCATTCCCCAACATGGGAGACAACGAGGCCGGACAATATCGAACTCACGCTGGCCGAAGGTGGAGGCGAAAGCCTCAAACACACCCGGCCGGGAACCACTCCTCCGGACCTTGGGGGAGCGCGCGCGCGCCACCGTTTCCCAAGTCTTCTTCTAACAGGCTCCCGAATTAATCTCTTTCTCTACTGGCGGACCCCTCGGGCCCGGTTAATTTACAAATCTTCGCAGCCGGACATTACCGACTAAACCCAACGCCAAAAAATTCGACCAGATACTGGAACCGCCGGCGCTCATGAATGGCAGCGGAATGCCGGTCACCGGCATCAGACCCGCCACCATCCCCACATTAATCAGGATGTGTGACAGCAACAACGCGGCTACTCCCATACAAATGTACATGCCCGATCGTTCGGACGCCGTCTGCGCATTCTGGACTATGCGCATAATCATCACAAAATACAGCGATAACATCACAACCACGCCGACGAAGCCCTGCTCTTCGGCGAATGCCGCAAAAACAAAATCTTTCGACGGCACAGGCAGAAACCGAAGTTTCGTCTGCGTGCCCTTCGTTAACCCTTTACCCAATGGCCCGCCAGATCCGATAGCAATCTGCGACTGGATCAACTGATATCCAGCACCCTGCGGATCCTGTTCCGGACTGATGAAACTGACCAGCCTGGACTTCTGATACTCCGGCATGAACTGATAGCCGATGGGAAGCACCAGCAACGCCACTACGGCAATGACGGCCACGTACTTCCAATTCAAGCCCGCAAGAAACGCTCCCACCACCAGAACTGCAATGTACGTTAGAGCCGTGCCCAAGTCCGGTTGCTTCAGGACCAGTGCTGCGGGGATTAACACCAAACCAGCCAGCTTCAGCGCTTCCCGAATATCCAACTCATCCGTCTTCAATTCGGTCAAGTAGCGGGCTACCAACAATATTATCACCAGCTTGACAAATTCAGATACCTGCAAATGAATGCCAGTACCGGGTATAGGGATCCAACGCCGGGAACCGAACGCCGCCTGACCAATGAGATAGGTGCCAAGCAGCGCCACCACGCTCGAAATGTAAAGCAGCGGAACGTGATGGAGCATGGTGTGGTAATCCACCGCCAGAATGACCCACATCAGAATCAGGCCGCCAAAAATGTAGAGAATCTGCTTCCACCAGGCGCTATGGGAATCCGTCCCCAGCGTGGCGCTGTAGATCTGGACCACTCCGGCCGCGCAAATAATGAGCACCACCAGGAGCAGGGTCCAATCGATATCGCGAAGGGAAAGGCGGCGCATTTCAGTTCTTAGCGGCCGGCTTCTTAGGCGCCGGGCCGGGACCGGGGATCGGGGGCGCGGGAGTCTTGGCTTCCGGTAGCGGTTTCGGGAGCGGCGGCAGACCTTCGGGCACATCGGATTGAATTTTCGACTTTTCCACCAGGTCGTAATCGCTGACAGCGGGGGCAGGGGTGGCCGGCGGGGCGGGCGTCAGGGAATTTCCCAGGGACGGCAGTTTCGCGCTCATCGAGGTCTGCTGCTGCTCCAGAAGCGTCCGGCGGGCCTTCTTGTCGAAATAGGCCTTGATCACATCGCGGACGATGGGGGCGGCATACTGGCCATGGACTCCATGTTCGAAGAGGGCCACCACCACAATCTCCGGATGATTGCGCGGCGCAAAGCCTTCGAACCAGGCATTGTCGCGCAGGTCCTTGGCATGACCGGCTCCGGCACCCTTCACATAGTCGTTGGAAGCCAGTTGCGCCGAACCGGTCTTGCCGCAGACTTCAATTCCGGGCAATTGCGCCGCGACTCCGGTGCCCCATTCGTTGACCACGCCGTACATGCCGTCCACCACGTCCTTGACGTTGTCCGGGTTCAGGCTCCATTCGGCGGGCTTATCGGTCTGGTCCAGCGCCTTGAGCAGGTGGGGATGGTGCCAGACACCGCCAATCGCCAGGCCGCCAATCCCGCGCGCCAGTTGCAGCGGCGTCACCGTCAGGGCGCCCTGCCCGATGGCCACGGAAGGCGTCTCCCCGGCCCACCACTTTTCGCGATAATTGCGCAGCTTCCATTGGGGCGAGGGCACGATGCCATCCTTTTCCTGCGGCAGGTCGATTCCGCTGGCGTGTCCGAAGCCCGCCAGGTCGGCATAGTAGGCGATGTTGTCGATGCCCATCTTGTTGCCGATGGTATAAAAGTAACTGTCGCAGGAATGCACGATGCCTGCGTGCAGAGCCACGTTGCCGTGGCCGCCCTTCAACCAGCAATGGTAATAGTGGCCGTACAGGCTGACGCCGCCGGCGCAGTGCACGTTGTACTGATCGTCGATGGATCCGCTTTCCAGACCCGCCAGGGCCACGAACGGCTTGAAGGTGGAACCGGGCGCCTGCTGGGCCTGAATGGCTTTATTCATCAGCGGATGGTCGGGATTATCCAGCAGTTCCTTCCAATCCTTGCTCTTAACCCGCTCGGCGAATTTGTTGGGGTCGAAGGCCGGGCGGCTGACCATGGCCAGCACCTCGCCGGTGTTGGGGTCGAGCGCCACCACGGCTCCGTTCTTGCCTTCCATGGCGAGCTCGGCGACGGCCTGAAGGTCCAAATCGATGGTCAGTTGCAGGTCCTTGCCGGGCACGAACGGCTTTTCGGCCAGCACTTCGCGGACCTGCCCGCGATTATCGACGATGACCTGGCGCTGGCCGTCCACGCCCATCAGGGTGGAATTGTATTCGCGCTCAATCCCGAATTTGCCGATCACGTCCCCGGACTTGTATTTGGCGAACTCAGGAAGGTCCAGTTCCTGTTCGCTGATTTCACCGGTGTACCCGATCACGTGGGCCAGCATGCCGTTCTGCGGATACAGGCGGCTCTTGCGCTGAATCACTTCCATTTCAGGGAAAAAGTCGCGGTGCGAATCGATGAAGGAAAGGTCGGCCGGGGTAAGATCGGCTTTGATCTTCAGCGGCACGTACTTGGGCTGCCCCTTGGCTTTTTGCACGCGCGCGTAAAGATCGTCGTAGTCCAGGTCCAGGCCGTCGGCGATGGGCTTGAGATGCGCTTCCTTCAGGTTCTCGCGCGCCAGCCACAGCGTGAAGGACAAGTGGTTGTCGACGATAACCCGGCCGTCCCGGTCCAGGACGCGTCCCCGGGGCGCCAGAATGGGCACGCTTTTAATGCTGTTCTGCATGGCCCGCTCGTCGTAGATTTGGGGATTGAGCACCTGGAGCCGCCAGAATCCCGAGATCAGGAACAGGAAAATGGCTACCGTCGTGTACTGGAAGGCCGCGATTTTGCCCGATGCGAAATGCGTGTCGTCGCGTAACGGCAGCTTCTCGTTGAGACGATGCTCGATATTGGGGTCTACCGGGGGCTGGATCACAAAACGAAAAACGCGCGCAGCGTTCTGCCACTAGTGTAGCAGGAACCTTGCCCTAACCCCGCTCTTGGAACGATCCTACAGCACGCTGAGCCGGGTATCGAGATCCGACAATCTGCCCATGATCAAGTCAAAACGGGTGTTCATGCTGGTTTCAAGGGCCAACATGCGGCTTTCCAGGCTGCTCATGCGGGCGGAAAGGGCATGGTCCAGGTCGCTCATCCGAGCCGAAAGAGCATTGAACAGGTAGCCGTTGCCGATCATTCCCAGAACCAACGCAATGATCGGAATGCCGATCACCAAGTATAGTTGAGTGTCGGTCACGACATTCCCAGCGTAGCACCCGGCGCACCTATCGTGCGGCGCGCGCCCTTGCCGAAGTAAGCCTTCAGCACGTCGCGGACAATGGGCACGGCCTCCTTGCTTTCACCGCCATGTTTCGAAAAAAGCAGTGACCCGCTAAGGCCGCTTGGAGCGATCTTCCAGGACGCTGAGTCTGGTATCGAGATCCGACAGTCTTCCCATGATCAGGTCAAAACGGGCATTCATGCTGGTTTCAAGGGCCAACATCCGGTTTTCCAGGCCGCTCATGCGCCCTGAAAGTCCGTTGTCCAGACTACTCATGCGCTCGGAGAGACCGCTGTCCAGACTACTCATGCGGGCGGAAAGGGCATTGAACAGAAAGCCGTTGCCGATCATTCCCAGGACCAACGCAATGGTCGGAATGCCGATCGCCAGATAAAGCTGAGTGTCGGTCACGACACTACCAGCGTAGCATGTGACGGCCCGGCGCACTTACCGTACGGCGCGCGCCTTCTTGTCGAAGTAAGCCTTCAGCACGTCGCGGCCCGGCGTGGGACAGCAGGCCGTTCTGCGGATACCGCCGGGTCTGCCGCTGGATGACCTCCATTTCCGGGAAAGAGTCGCGATGCGAATCGTTAAAATAGAGGTCCGCGGGCGAAAGATCGCTTTTGATCTCGACGGGCACGTACTTGGGCTGCACCGCGAATTTCCGGACGCGCGCCAGCCAGAGCGCGAACGAAGAGCGATTGTCCTGATGATGCGGCCGTCAGGGTCGCGGATTCTGCACCTGCAGCTTCCAGAAGGCCGTGGAGAAGCAGAAAACACCCAGGGCGGTGTATTGGAACATGGTGATCTTGCCGGCGGCAAAACGCGTATCGTCGTGCAGCGGCCGTCCGCCGGAGAGACGTTCGTCGAGATTGGGATCGATTGGCGGAATGAGCACGGGACTGGAAATGCGGGGCCGGGAAGCCCTATTTTAGCCAATTACGCCACCGGCGGGTCATGCGGTTAGAATCGACGTATGACGCACCCCGACGGTTCGCAAGCACGCGACAGTCTGCTTCTTACGCGACTTAAGGTATCGGGGCTTCTCTCGTTCGGGCCAACGGGAATTGACCTGCCTCTGCGTGGCTTGAACGTGCTCATCGGGGCGAACGGTTCCGGCAAGTCGAATCTCATCGAGGTGCTCGCACTGCTCCGCGCCTCACCCAAAAGCCTGCCCGCGCCTGTAAAGGCAATGGGAGGCGTGCGGGAATCGCTGTGGAAAGGGCAGGCTGCGGCCGAAGAGGCCATCATTGATGCTGTAGTGACGAATCCGGGCAAGGGCATGGCTTTGCGTCACATGCTCACGATCCGGGAACACGGTTCTCGTTTCGAGGTGGCGGACGAACGGATCGAAAATGAGAAGGCGTATCCAGGAAAGCACCAGGATCCCTATTTTTATTATCGGTATCAGCGCGGGCATCCGGTTCTGCAAGACTTTCAAGATACGGAGCGAAGGCTAAAACGGGAACAGGTGCTGCCGGAGGAATCCATTCTGTCGCAAGTCAAGGACCCGGAGCGCTATCCCACACTGGCCCGGCTTCAGAACGCCTATAGCAGAATCCGGCTTCACCGAAACTGGTGGTTCGGCCCCGGAGCCGCCCTGCGCCGGGAACAAGATACTCAGGGACGCAGGGATCTGCTCGCAGAGAAGGGGAGCAATCTCACTCTGGTCCTGTCCAATTTCCGCACCAAAGTGCGAAAGGAGCTGATCCATTCCCTCAAGAAGCTCTATTCAGGGATCGAAGACATCGCGTTCCAGATCGACAGCGGGACAGTGCAACTGTTCATCGAAGAAACCAGCGGGCGGCAGGTGCCTGCTTCCCGTCTGTCCGATGGCACACTGAGATACCTTTTCCTGTTAGCCATCCTCCTCAACCCGGATCCTCCGCCGTTGGTGGCAATCGAGTAGCCGGAACTCGGTCTGCATCCGGATGTGATTCCGCATATCGCCGAATTGCTGATCCAAGCAGCGGAGCGCACGCAACTTGTGGTCACTACGCATTCCCGGATGCTTGTAGACGCGCTGGCAGAGCAGCCTGAAGCCGTTATCGTTTGTGAGAAACGAGACGATGAATCGTGCTTCGAACGTTTGGACGGCGCGCACTTAAAGGATTGGCTGGAGCGCTACTCGCTAGGCGAACTCTGGAGTATGGGGGAGCTTGGAGGAAATCGCTGGTGAGGGTGAAGATCTACAACGAAGGCGGAGGCGCCGGCGCCTACCTTGACGAACGCTTTCGAGAAGGCTGGACAACTTTCTTTGAAAAAGCAGGATTGCAGAATCGAATGCCCAGGCCCATTCGTGGCGGTGGACGGAGACAAACGTTCGACCTCTTCAAGACAGCAGTGCGGAATCGGCGCCCGAACGAACTGCCATTACTCCTTGTGGATAGTGAGGAGGTGCCCACGGCGGGGCGCTCAACGTGGCAACATCTGAAATGGCATACGACCGATAATTGGGAACAGCCAAATGGGGCCGGAGACAATGATGCGTTGCTCATGATTTGCTGTATGGAAACATGGCTCGTCGCCGACCGAAGCACGCTAAGAGCTTTCTTCGGCCAGCACTGGCGCGAAAGAGCCCTGCCCAAATGGCAGACCTTGGAGGAGATATCTAAGGAGCAGGTATTCAGGGCATTGGATAGCGCTACGGCGGCTTGTGGGTCCCGGCGTTACGCCAAGGGATCGCTGTCTTTCAAACTCCTTCGAGAGATCGTTCCAGCAGAAATCGAGAAAAACCGCCCCGCAGCGAAGCTCTTGCTGGATCACTTGCGGACTTTGTGACGCGGCCCGAAGATTACTTCGTTTCCTGCAACAGCACCCCGGACTTACCCTCCCGGATCACGACATACCCCCACCGAGCCCAGTCCGGCGCGTAAGTCGAGCGCCACGTCGTTTCCGCCGCCGAGCCGGGGGAATACAGCACTGCCAGGTACGCTGGGCGTTGCGCCGGAGCCATGGCTGCGATCTGCTCCGGCGAGAGAGCTCGCACCGCGGGATCGACAGGATTACCGGCGGCCACCACGTGGCCGGCAAAATAGCCCCCGTCCGCGAAGGCCATGATGGCGAGCCCTTGACTGCGCACCGAACTGAGAGCCGGCTTCAGGTCGTTCCAATAGGGAGTCCAGAGAACGCGATTGCGCTGCACCAGAAACGGGCAGGCCATCACCAGCGCAATCGCTACAAGCGCCCCACGGAATCGCCTTGGCGCGGCCAGAAGCGCCACCAGCACACAAGCAGGCACCGCCACTACCAGCGTCACCGGAAAAACCGCCGCCGGAATCCGGCTGTACAGCAGGACCAGGCGGCTCACCAGGTTGGCGCCCACCCAAACCGGCGCGATGCGGGGGAAAAGCGCGGACAGGTACAACTCGCTCGCCGCCAGCACGCCAATGGCATAGCGCAGGGAGTTCAGATCGCTGCGCACGAACCGGAGGTCGCCCGCGGACCCTCCGGCGCCGAGCGCGGAACGAAAGTAGAGCATCCAGCCGCAGAGAATCAAGAAAGCGGCCATATCGAGCGCTCCAGGAGGCGTGCGGCGGCGCAGCCACCGGAATACGGCGCGCACGCACTGCGCCGCGCTTACCACCAGCGTACAAGCCAGAACCAGCGGAAACATCAGGCCCGCCACCGATACTCCGGAAGCCGGAAGAAAAAACAAACGCCATAGCTCGGGATTCCGCAGGTTGTACATGATCGACGTATCGGAAAGGTCGGCCAGCCCCGGCAGATGGACGGGACCCAGATTGATCTGCACCGGGTAAAATGGCGAGCCATACTCGATCAGGTGGTGCAGGTAATAGTGCCAACTGGTGGCCAGAGCGAGGAGCGAGATCGCTCCGGCAGCCCGCAATGCCGCACCGGAATGCGCCCGCACCTGATCGCGCCGCAGCCACAGGATCGCCACCACCGCCACCGGCACCAGGAAAATGCCGAGGTACTTCACCGGAGCAAACACCACTCCGCCGGCGAGCAGCGCCAGGTCCGCCAACGCGAGGCGGCGCCGGGCGGCGCGCGCGGTCACCAGCGCCAACAGCAGAAATCCTACGCCGCAGAGAGTGTCGTTCTTTAGCGTCGAAACTCCGGACGCGGCATACCAGAGGTGGCGCAGCAGGCAAATGCCCATTACCACCGCCCCGAGCAGCACGCCGCGCAACCGGAACTCGCGACCCAGCAGCCACGCGGAGAGCGCCAGCAGCGCCAGTGACTTCAAAGCCAGCAGCGGAAAGAACAGATCCAGCCGCGTGACCACCCACGCCGGCAGAAACGACAGTTCCCAGAAGGCCACATAGTAAGTCGCGAAATCGTACGGCGTAGTGCGATTGGCCATCCACTCGATCAGGTAATGCAGATAGTTGATGGAATCGATCTCCTCCACGGGGTGAAACGAGAGCAGTACCAGGGGCGCCACCAAAGCAGCGACCGCCGCCAGGACCCAGCGCGCGCGCAGCAGATGCATGCGGCCGATCGCCGCGGGGAATCGGCGTACCGCGCGCCTCCCGGCGGGGAGAGCCACGGCCACCGCAACACACAGGCAGGCGGAAATCCAATACGCCGCGGCCGAGTTGATCCGGGCGAAAGAGAAGATCCCGGCCAGGGAGGATTCGAGCGTGAGTTCCGCTCCCAGAACCAGCAGGCACCGCTCCTCCGCCGACCGCCCCAGCGTGCCCACCAGTGCAATTGCCGCCACAAATAGCGCGGCCTCCCAACAGGTGAACTCCAGCAGGGCGGGAAACATGGCCTAGGCCGGCTCGCGCAATTTGTCCAGAAAATGAAAGAGCGAAACGCCCACCACGGCATTCAACAGCGCCAGCACCAGCGTGTTCTGGATGTCGAAGGGCAGCGGCTTGCCGAACATAGCGCGCAGGATCACCCAGTAGAAAAACTTATGCACGATGTAGAAGAAAAAACAAAGCAGCAGGCGAATCACCGGATGGTCCACGTCCAGGCGCAGACCCACCGAGGCGGCGAAATAGCCGACCAGCGTTTTGGCGATCCCGTACATGCCCAGGGGCTCGGTAGTAAGCGAATCCTGCGCCAGGCCAACCACCGCTCCAATGAGCAGTCCGCTGATCTGGCTGCGCTGCATGATGGCAAAGTAGACCACCACCAGCATGGGCACTTCCAGGTAGCGCAGAAACTGGAAGAAGAGAGGCACATAAGCCTGGAACAGGATGGCCGCCAGCGGTACGGCCAGCAGCACCCAGAAGCGGAAACGCGAGACTTGCCCTTCCCGCTGGCTGTTGAGGAGAATACGCCCGTCGGGATAACTCATTCTTTAGGGATGCCCCCGGGGGGAGCGCCGGCAGCCTGATTGGCGCGCCGTGCGGCGTCCGGAACCTTGCCGGAAGGCGGAGTCTGCGGCGGGTTGACAGGCACGACACTCCGATCGCCTGTCCCACTGGTTGGAGCGGCTGCGCCACTGGGTCTGGCAGGCGGCAGTTTCATGTTGAAGTCCGGTGGCTTGGTTCCCGGGGGACCAACGCCATAGGTATGGTTCTGCGCCTCGCCCACAGCCTTATAAAAACCGCGGACCTTGTCGGCTTCGGTTCCCACAGCGGGCTCAGGCGCAGCCGCCGGCTGCTGTCCCGGTTCCGCGGGAGCCTGCGCAATGGGAGGCACCTGCGGCGTGAGATACACGGGCTGGTTGGCGGGAGGAGCTTGCGGAATATTCTGATGCACACCCTGCAAAACGATCAGGAGATCCTCCACGCCGTGGCGCACGCCGGACGGATCGATCGAGATCTCTTTGAAGTTGGCCCCGTCGCGGACGGAACGGACAACACCCACCGGGAACCCGCGCGGGAAAATACGGTCGTCGCCGGAAGTGTAGAACCATTCTCCGGGCTCCACTTTTTCGTCCACACCCACGTAATCCACTTTGCACGTGGGAGTACCCTGACCTTTCAATGTGCCGCGCACTCCGTTCTTCTGCGAGATCACCCCGGCGGCGAATTCCGGATCGGTCACCAGTTGCACCATCGATGCCGTAGGGTAAGCCGCGGTCACTTTGCCGACAATGCCGTCCGGGGTCACCACCGCCATGCCGCGTTCCACTCCGGAGAGCGAACCGCGATTCACTGTCACCACTTTGGAATCGCTGCCCGGCGCGATGGCGATTACGTTGGCGGCCAGCGTTTTGGAAGGGGTAGCGGATTCAAAGATCTGTAGCGCCTTGGCGCGATCGGCGGTGCTCAGCTCGTTGCGCAGGAAAATGTTCTCCATCTTGAGCCGGCCCAGTTCGTCTTTCAGGCGGCGATTCTCGGCGTTGGTATCGTGCAGCGTGATGTAGTTGTGCAGGAAACCGGCGCCGCCTCCACGGATGCCTTCCACCAGGCGGGCCACGGGCGTCACGGCGCTGATCGTCCAGATGCGGATGAAGCGCACGTCCTGATCGTTTTTGACCTGCACCGCCAAAAGAACAAGCTGCGCGCAGATCACCAGCAGCAGGACGGTGATGTGCCGATACCGATTAAGAAAGGACTCCATGCCCGGGACGCCTTCAGTCCCTAGTCTATCGAAATCTTACGCAGCAACCGGAAATCGCTGAGCATGCGGCCGGTGCCGAGCACCACCGAGGCCAGGGGATCGTCGGCAATGGACACGGGCAGCCCGGTCTCCTCGCGGATCCGCTTATCCAGATTCTTAAGCATGGCCCCGCCGCCGGTGAGCACGATTCCGCGGTCGCTGATGTCGGCGCTCAACTCCGGCGGCGTGCGCTCCAGGGCCACACGGATGGCGTTGATAATGGTGGCCACGCACTCGGCCAGGGAATCGCGAATCTCCGAATCGTCGATGGTAATCGTGCGCGGCACGCCCTCGATGAGGTTGCGGCCCTTGATCTCCATGGTGAGCGGTTTATCCAGCGGAAACGCCGAGCCTACTTCAATTTTGATGGCTTCCGCCGTACGCTCGCCGATCAGCAGGTTGTACTTGCGCTTCAGGTACTGCATCACCGCGTCGTCCATTTCATTGCCGGCCACGCGCACGCTGCGCGAGTAGACAATGCCGGAAAGCGATATCACAGCCACGTCGGTAGTGCCGCCGCCGATATCCACCACCATGTTGCCGGAGGGTTCGGTGATAGGTAGTCCCGCGCCGATGGCAGCCACCATGGCCTGCTCCACCAGGTGCACCTCGCTGGCCTTGGCGCGATAGGCGGAATCCATGACCGCGCGCTTTTCCACCTGCGTGATTTCGCTGGGCACCCCGATGACAATGCGGGGATGCACCAGCATTTTCCGTCCGTGCGCCTTCTGAATAAAATAATTCAGCATGCGCTCGGTGACTTTGAAATCGGCGATGACGCCGTCTTTCATGGGTTTGATAGCGACGATATTACCGGGTGTGCGGCCGAGCATCTCCTTGGCTTCTTTGCCGACGGCCTCCACTTCTCCGGTATTTTTATTGATGGCGACGATGGAGGGCTCATTGACAACGATACCCTTACCCTTGGCGTAGACCAGCGTGTTGGCCGTCCCCAGATCAATCGCAAGATCCGAGGAAAAGAGGCTAAAAAGAGAGCGGAAGTTCATGTATTAAATGTGGTTCACTTCGGGAAAGGAACGCGAAAGGACAGCCGGAGCGATCCTCCTGCATGTTAGCACAGTGCCCACTTGATAAGGCGGCCTTGCCCCGCCTCCGCGCAAAGCGCGCCTTTATTCCGCCAGGCGCGTGCTCATGGGCCCCAGATGGATGTGCGCCCCGGTTGCCTTGCCCGGCACCGCCTGCCGGAAGGCGAAAAACGGAATGCCGTTGGCCGTCAGGAATTGGCGCAGCCAGACGCCTTCCGGTTGATCGGGACGAAGCGCCACATCCACGCGCCCGCGATGGTCGAAGCCCAGCGCCCGGTGTACCGCCGTCTCGCCGTTGGCGCTCACCGGCAGCGGATGGCCGAACCTTCCCTCGAAGGCCGCTTCCACGCGATGGAAGATTTGCGGATTGAAAACGCCGTTTCCGTCGAAGCGCTCAGCCAGGCTCGCCGCATCCGCCGGCGCAACCTGCATGCGCGCCTGCAATGCCTCTTCGGCGCGGGCCATCTCGTCGATCTCGCGAGCCAGCCGCGCGCGCGTCTCCGCCAGGTCGTACTCCTTGCGGGCGAAATCCAGGTCGCGCAGAGAAGTGCCCAGCGAAAGCTGCGGCGCCGCGCCCGCTTCAATCAGCTTCTTGGCATCGTCGAACGCCTGCTTGCGCCGCTCGAACCGCCGCCCGGCGGCCGCCACCAGTTGGTCCGCTTCCTCTTCGGTGAGATCCTGCTGCTGGATGTCCCTGTGCATTACCGCACCATCCTCGGCGTCGGCTACCGCGGCTTTCGCCTTTTCGAGTTGCACCGGCGGAAGCACGCCCGTTTCCACCAGGCCTTGAAGCCGCGCCAGTTCCAGCCTTGCGCGAGCCACCTCCGGATCTTCCATGGTCTGCGCCCAAACACAACTCGCGCAGAAGAGGAAAACCAGGGGAAATAATCTCATGTTTATCCAATTGTAGCGTGATGGAGATAAGCTAGGTGTTTCCATGCGTACCTTGATTGTTTGCGCGATAAGTCTGGCCGGCGCCGCGCTGGTAGCGCAGCAGACCGGCGTCTTCTCCGTCCTCAGCAGCACCGTGGCGCCCGGCAAACAGGCCGGCGGCTACTACCTGGTGCCCACCAACCAGATGCTGCGTCCCTGGGGAGAACTGACCGTGATACCAGGCCGCCCCGTGGACATGGCCTTCGATTCGCAAAAGCGCGTCCTCGCCGTGCTCAACACCCGCAGCATCCTGTTCATGGATGGCTCCGCCGGAACCAAACTGGCCGAGGTGGCCTCCAAGCCCACCTCTTACGCGGGCATCGCCTTCCGCCCGGGCAACCGCGAATTGTGGGCCAGCGAAGCCAGCCGCAACGGCCCGGACAGCATCCTCATCGTGCAGATTTCGGAACTGGGGATGCCCGGCGCCATCAGCCGGATCGACCTGAAAGGCCATCCCGTGCCCGTGGGCATTGCTTTCTCCGCCGACGGCAAAACGGCATACGTCGCCTTCAGCCGGTCCAACACCCTGGCTGTGATCGATGCAACAACCCATGAGATCGTGAAAGAACTGGAGGTCGGGATGGCGCCGTTCGGCGTCGCCGTTTCCAAGGAGCATGGCCGCATCTACGTCACCAACCGCGCCGGCCGCCGCCCCGCCGCGAATGACACCGTAGCTCCCTCCGCGGGCTCCGAAGTCGCCACCGACCCGGTGACCGGGTCCACCGTCTCGGGCACGCTCAGCGTGATCGCAGCCGACACCCTGGCCGTCAAAGAGGTGCCCGTCGGCCTGGCGCCTTCGGACCTGATCCTGAGCCCCGACCAGAAACTGCTGGCCGTCTCCAACAGCCACTCCGATACCGTCTCCCTGGTGGATGTCGCCACGCTCGACCGGCACGATGTGAAGATCCCCACCTTCCCGGATGCCGCACTCGGCAGCCAGCCCAGTTCCTCGGTGTTCGCGCCGGATGGAAAGACACTGTACGTGGCCTGCGGCGGCAACAACGCCATCGCCGTCCTCAAGGCGTCCGGCAAAAGCTGGAGTGTAGCCGGCGCCGTACCCACCGCCTATTTCCCCTCCGCCATCGCTATCGATTCGCAAGGCGCGCTCCGCGTGCTCAACATCAAGGGCGTGGCCGATACCGCCAACGGCCGCGGCGCCTTCAACTCCACGCAATATAAAGGATCGCTCGAAACCATCCCGGCGCTGACCCCGCTCCAGGTGACCTCCGGCACGCGCGAGGTGCGCGCCGCCAACATGCCCCAGTATGAACCGGCCGGCGGCATCGCCAACCTCACCTCGCTCGGCATTGAGCACGTCTTCCTCATCGTCAAAGAAAACCGCACCTACGACCAGGTCTTCGGCGATATCGCCAAGGCCAACGGCGACCCCAAGCTGGTAATGTACGGGCACGACATCACGCCCAACCATCACGCCCTGGCCGAGCGCTACGTGGTGCTGGACAATTTCTACGCCGGCGGCGCTATCAGTTTCGACGGCCACCAGTGGCTGGAACAGGGCTTCGTGAGCGATTACACCGAGCGCGCGTTCGCTTCGTCGCCGCGCGGTTATGCCTGGAATATGGCTGATGCCCTGACGGTGGCCCCCACAGGTTTCTTCTGGCAGTCCGCCGCCCGCCCCCTGGACGTGCGCATCTACGGCGAATTCCAGATCGCCGCCAAGTGGGATCCCGTCAAGCGGACCGCCCAGGACATGGACGAGCGCGACACCCTGAGTTGGAGCGAGTACTGGAAGCTCTATAAGGAGGGCAAGTGGCAGGATGCCGTGGGCGCGCGCAGCGGTGTGCCGGCGTTGCAAAAGTATTGCAGCCAGCGCTACCCGTACAGCTCGCTTTCCATTCCCGATCAGATCCGCGCCGAGGAATTCCTGCGCGAACTGGCCGAGCACGAAGCCAGCGGCCAACTGGCCAGTTTGAGCATCCTCACGCTCAACCAGGATCACACCAACGGCACCCGCCCCAATGTCCCGAAGCCCGCCGCCATGGTGGCCGATAACGACCTTGCCCTGGGCCGCATCGTGGAAGGAATTTCCAAGAGCCGCTTCTGGTCCAAAAGCCTCATTCTGGTGGTGGAAGACGACGCGCAGAACGGCGTGGACCATGTGGACGGGCATCGCACCGTGGCGCTGGCCATCGGGCCGTACGTCCGCCGCAATGCCGTGGATTCGAACAACTACAACCACACCAGCATGATTCGCACCATCCAGGAGATCCTGCGCATTCCGCAGCGCACGCGTTTCCTGGCCGCCGCCCGCCCCATGACCAGCATTTTCACCGCGGACCCGGACGTGAAGCCATACGAGCATCTCACCCCGGCGGTCGCGCCCGACGAGATGAATCCGCCGCTCAAAGCCCTGGCCGGACGCCGCCTGTGGGCCGCGCAGCAGTCCCAGAAGATGAACTGGAAAGATATCGACGATGCGCCGGCCGACACCCTGAATCGCATTCTGTGGTGGGACGCCAAGGGCTACGATACGCCGTACCCGGCGCGGACCGCAAAGTGAATTCCGCCACCCGCCAACTCGGTGTCTCCGGACCCGCGGTCTTTCCGCTCGCCCTCGGCTGCATGGGCATGTCCGGCGTGTACGGCCCCAGCGACGACTCGGAAAGTATCGCCACCATTCACGCGGCGCTGGAACGCGGCATCACTCTTTTCGATACCGGCGATTTCTACGGCCACGGCCACAACGAAATGTTGCTCGGCCGCGCTCTCAAGGGCCGCCGGGATGGCGCGCTGCTCTCGGTGAAATTCGGCGCCTTGCGTACGCCGGAGGGCGGCTGGTCGGGCTTCGACGGGCGCCCCGCCGCCATCAAAAATTTCCTGGCGTACACACTGGTGCGCCTGGGCGTGGACCACATCGATATCTACCGGCCCGCGCGCCTGGATCCGCAGGTTCCCATCGAAGACACTGTTGGGGCCATCGCCGAGCTCATTCAGGCCGGCTACGTACGCTACATCGGGTTGTCAGAAGTGGGTCCCGCCACCATTCGCCGCGCCCACGCCGTCCATCCCATCGCGGATCTGCAGATCGAGTACGCCATCGTTAGCCGCGGTCCGGAAGCCGCCATCTTTCCCGTGCTCCGCGAGTTGGGGATCGGTGTCACGGCGTATGGCGTGCTCTCGCGCGGCCTGCTCTCCGGCTCGACGCCCGCGCCGGCCGGCGATTTCCGCACGCATTTTCCGCGCTTCCGCGGCAAGAATCTCGCCCGCAACCAAACGATGGTGGCCGATCTACGGCGCCTCGCCGCCGAAAAAGGAGTCACGCCCGCCCAGCTTGCCATCGCCTGGGTGCTCGCCAAACAGGATTTCCTCGTGCCGGTGATGGGGGCCCGCAAACGCAGCCAGCTCACCGAATCGCTGGCCGCGCTGAATATAACCCTCACACCCGGCGATATCGCCGGCATCGAAGAAGCCATTCCACCCGGCGCCGTCGCCGGCACCCGCTACGACGAGCGCCAGATGCGCGTGCTCGACAGTGAGTAACTTCACTCCAAATCCAACCCCAGCCGTACGTGATCCAGAATCTTCTGCGACACACTCTTCTTCTGATCCAGCTCGGGATTGTGACGCCGCCCGTATACGTAATCGCCGATGAACCAACCCATGGCGGACCCGGCCACGACGTCCCCGGGAAAGTGCTTCCTGGCCCCCACGCGAGACACTACCACGGTGCCGGCAAACGCGTAAGCCAGAATGGGGATGATCCGCGGGTGGGGATATTGATGGGCCACCGCCGAGGCCATGGCCCACGTAGTGATGGAATGCCCGGAGGGAAAGCTGGAATTCCACCGGCCGTTGGGGCTGGATTCGAAATTGCCGTTGCCGTTGCCTTCGAGCGGGCGCGCGCGGTCCGCCACCAGCTTTATCGCTTCCACCGCCAGACTGCTATCGATCAGCGCTTCAAAGCAGAGCAGGCCCGTTTCCCGCAAACGGTCGTCATGGATTCCGCTGCCGATGAAGTAGAACCCCGCACTGATGGGAATCAGCGAGTACGCCGACCCGAAGCGCGAAACCCAGTTACTAACCGATACCTGGCTCGAAGAGTTGGGCAGGTCCCTGGCCGTGTACTTGTCGGTGGCAATCAAGGCCGCGGTCGCTCCGCCGAAGATGGCCCAATACTTCGCATTCTTCTTACTGGTGTGGAAGGGGCTGGTCCAGATGGCCTTCTGGTCCTGCCAGATGTACTTCGGCATGCGCAGAAAGGGGTGGAAGATTCCCGAGTCCGTCCACAGGTCTTTCGGCTTGATTACTTCCTGACCCGGTTTCACGTCCAGGACGGAACTCTTGGTAGGATCGCGGTCCTGGGCGGGCTGGCTCTGAGTGGCAGCCGGATTCTGGTCCTGCGTCTGACTCCAAGCGCCGGACGCGCATAAGCAAACAATAAGAAACGCCCCGGTTGGTCTCATCGGCCTCCCTCAAGCACATTAGAGGCCACGGTGCTGATGCACAGTGCGGCTTCTCACAAACGAAGCGATGGCCCAACTTTCAAACCATTTCGCGAGACGGAGACATCCCTGACCCTCAATCACAACGCCGCGCGGAGTTGTTCGATCCGCGGCGCGACCGATTCCGCGTACCGCTCCAGGTTCTTCAGGGCTCTCCGGTATTGGGGAATCCGCAGGTAGTCTCCGGTTGAGGGCGTGGCCGGCTCCAAGATGGCTCGCACGCATCCGGGCACGGGGGCCAGGGTGACGCGACTGTCTGGAGTGCCAATCAGCAGCCTTCCCGCGAAAGCCCCCAGATCGGCGGCAGCCAGGCCTTTGGGGAAACTCCGGCGTGCTGGGTCGCCCATCGAATCCATCACCGCTCCCAGGAGCGCGGGCCAATGCTGAAGAACCAATAGTCCCTCGGCAACAAAACGCAGTTCACGCCCCACCAGTTCGATCCGCGTCCGATGGCTCCCGTAGAAATGGCTGAACCGGTCCAGGAATGCGCAGACGGAAGCGCTGCCCGGCCACGCCGGCGGCAGTTCCCCGGCCAGTCCCATACAGAACGGCATCTCATAGCGTGACAGACCCTGCAAGCACGCAGCCCGTTTTGGGGACGCCCTTCCGGCCGGAAATTCCGCCCGGAGAAAGTCCGCTGGATCCTCTCCATAGAGCGTGCTGCCCGCGACAAATTGCACGCAACCGTCCTTCACGGATAAAAGCATACGGTCCCCGCCCCACCGGGCGCCGGATACCAGCCCCACAGTCGTTATGCTGCCGCTCTCGGCCGCCGCCAGAATCTCGACCGCTTTCCGGATGGCGTCAGGTCCCACGGCGATCGCGCTTCTTGGCAAATGAAGGCTCCTTGGCGGCCGGTGGAATCGCCCACGGCTCCAGTTCTGAATTATAGCGCCTGCGCCATTACTTCATTTGACATGCCAATGAAGTGATGGCATAGTTTATTTGAGTGCCTAATAGAGACAAAGCGGATGTACTCCAGGGCACGCTGGACCTGATGATTCTCCAGACCGTCGCCACGCTGGAACCCCTGCATGGCTATGCCGTCGCCAGACGCCTCGAGCAAGTGTCCAACGGGGCCATTCAGTTGAACATGGGGACCCTCTACCCCGGACTGTTGCGCCTGGAGCAGCGCGGCTTCATTCGCGCGCAGTGGGACCGGACCGAAAACAACCGCCGCGCACGCTACTACAGCCTTACCGCCGCCGGCCGCAGGCGGCTCCGGACCGAGAAGGCCGAGTGGACGCGAATGGCGTCGATCATGCAAACGCTGCTCTGCGAGGAGGCGAAATGACCGCACGGCTGCGGGAATGGTGCCTCCGCCTCCGGGGAACATTCACCAACCGCCATGCCGGCATGGAGGAGGAGCTTCGTTTTCACCTGGAGATGGCCGAAGAGGAGGCCCTGCGCCGGGGCGTGCCCGTCCGCGGGGCGCGGGTACAGGCCGGAGGGTTGGCGCAAGCGTCCGAAGCGGTGCGCGAACAAGGCGCCATCGGGTGGCTGGGCGACCTGATGCGCGACAGCCGGCACGCCGCTCGCAGCCTGAAGAAGAACCCTCTCTTCGCGGCGGCTGCGATCGTTTCGCTGGCCCTGGGCATCGGCGCGAATACGGCGATTTTCGGCGTGGTGAATGCCGCTTTTCTGCGCCCGCTTCCCTATCCCGCACCCGGACGGATCGTGTGGGTGACCGAACAGGACGCCCGGTCCCACCACTCCTCGGTGATGATGCCTGAGTATGCGGCCTGGAAACTCCACAACGGCTCATTCGAACGGCTTTCGGCCTATCAAAGAGCTTTCGGAGCGAATCTGTTGGCCCCAAGCCAGGCGGCCGAACGAGTGCAGGCCGATCATGTCACGCCCGATTTCTTCGCCATGCTCGGCGTGGCACCCCGGATTGGCCGCGACTTCCAACCCGGCGAGAGCGAACCGGGACGCAACAATGTCGCCCTGATCGCCGATTCGCTCTGGCGGAATTATCTGCATGCCCGCGCGGACGCGGTGGGCATGAGCCTCCTTCTCGACGGCGCTCCGAAAACCGTGATCGGCGTGATGCCGCCGGACTTCGTCTATCCCGAGGCGGACCGCGCCGTTCTCTGGCTGCCGGACGCCGTTGACGCCCGCGGCTCGGTCCCCAGCCACAGCCGCCGGGACGTATCGGTGATTGGCCGCCTGAAACCGGGAGCGACGGTGGAACAGGCGCGTGCCGATCTTGAGGTGATCGCCCGGAGCATGGACGGTCAGTATCCCGAGCCGTTTCTTTCGATTCACCGCGCGCTGTCGGTCAGGGTCCGCCCCCTGCAAGATCAGCTCGCCGGCGGTTCACGAATTGCCATCTACGTCCTTATGGGCGCCGTGGGATGCATGCTGCTGATTGTCTGCGCCAACGTGGCGAACCTGTTTCTGGCCCGCTCGGTCGCGCGCGAAAGAGAAATTGCGCTCCGCGTGGCCATGGGCGCTTCCCGTTCCCGCGTGGTCCGGCTCCTGCTGGCCGAGAGCTTGCTGCTGGGAGCCGCGGGCGGACTGCAGGGCATTCTCCTTGCCCGCGGCACGGCCTCGGCTCTCGGCTTTCTGCTGCCAGAGACAATTCCGCATCCCATCCCACTCGACCCGCGGGTGCTCGGTTTCGCCGCCATCTGTTCGCTGGGCTCTGGAATCCTCTTCGGCCTCGCGCCTTCGGTGATCGCCTCCCGGTTGGATCTGAACTCCGCATTGAAGGAGGGAGGCGCCCATCGGTTGTACCGGAAGGGCCGGTTGCGCCTGCGCGGGTCGCTGGCCATCGCGCAACTGGCTTTGTGCCTGGTACTTCTGGTGGGATCGGGCCTGCTGCTGCGAAGCTTCGTGAGTCTTCTCAGCGTCCGCCTCGGTTTTGACGCCCGGAACGTGCTGGTGGCGGATATCTGGCTAACGCCGCCGAACCTCTACGGTCCGGCCCGGCAAATCGATTTCTTCCGCCGCGCCCTGGCTGCAGTCAAAGCGCTGCCAGGCGTGCAGTTCGCCGCGGTGGCGAGTGAGCCGCCGCTGGGGGCGTCGGTTATCTCTCCCCGCGCCGGGCTCCGCGGCGAAGGCGAAGCCGCAACGCGCGATGTGGTCTACATAACCGCCGTGAGCACCGACTATTTTCGCGCCCTGCGCATTCCCCTGCTCGCAGGCCGGCCATTCCAGGAAAGCGATCGGGATGGGGCGCGCGGCGTAGCCATCATCAGCCAGTCGGCCGCGCGCCTTCTGTTCAAAGACCGGAACCCGATGGGCCAAAGGGTTCTGTACCCAAAGCCTGAATTCGATCCGGGCGGGAAAATCCGGTTCGATGAAACCAACTGGCTGACGGTGGTCGGAATAGCCGCCGATATTCGCCACGGCGGACTGGAGGAGCCGGTCTGGCCCGAGTTGTACCAGCCTTACGAGCAAGAGCCAATGGCCCAGATGAACCTGGTGGTCCGCGGCTATTCCGACCCCTCCGCGATGGCGCGCACGATTCGCCAGGCGGTGCAGGCAATCGATCGCGAGCAGCCGTTGTTCGGCCTGGAGACGATGGAAGCCTTGCTCTCCGATTCGGTGGCGCAGCGCCGGCAGCGGGCCTACTTACTGGGCGCCTTCGCATTCGTGTCCCTGATAATCGCGATGGTGGGCGTGTACGGCGTGATGGCCTACTCAGTCACGCGGCGGACGCATGAAATCGGCGTCCGCATCGCGTTAGGCGCGAAGCCAGGCGACGTCCTCGCCATGGTGGTGGGCGAAGGCCTGGTCATGGCGCTGACGGGCATTGCCATCGGGCTCGCGCTTTCTTTGGCCCTCACGCGGGTACTTGCCAGTTTCCTGTTCGGCGTCGGCCCCCGCGATTTGGCAACCTTTGCGTCCATCAGTGTCGCGCTGGTAGCCGCGACCTGTTTGGCCAGCTACGTCCCTGCCCGCCGGGCGACCCGGGTCGGTCCGATCCGAGCGTTGCGGCATGAGTGACGTGCGCCGCCTGCTCGTAGGCGTAAGCATCGGGCGTTGCGGCCGGTCGGGCTCACCTCGAAAAACTCCAGGCATTGGTTCGCCACATTGTTATTGAAATTTTCGTCAGCCAACCAGCGCAACACTACAACTGCCGCCGCGCCAGAAATCGAGCGCGGATTCCTTCCGGCTGCCAGTTGGACTCATTGGCCTGCTTGATCCCCTGAGCCTCCTGGCTCCGCCGTTCCAGGTAAGTACTCACCTCGGCCTCCTCCGGTTCGTTCACCGCAGCGGCGGCGTGCTCGCCGGCGCGCGCCGGTGATGCGTGGCCTGCTCGTAGGCGTAAGCGTATTTGATCAATTTCGCCTCGCTCCACGCGCGCCCGTAAATCGTCATACCCGCCGGCAGGGTGCCGCCGCGCGAGTAACCCATGGGTACGTTGATCGCCGGAAACCCGGTCGTGGGCGAATAGAACTGGCTGTTATCCCCGTGCGGCGTATTCAAATCGCCGATCAGCCGCGGCGGGTTGCTCCATGTCGGATACACGAATGCGTCCAGCTTCAGCTTATCCATCGTCTGCAGCACCGCCTCGCGCACCTTCTCGCGATAAGCCGTATCCGCCTGGCAGCCTGCCGATTCGGGACCGTTCTCCGGCCCTTTTTCGGCGTTTTCAAGTCGCGCCTGGTTGGACGGATGATACCGCCCGGAGCGGATGATCTCGGCCAGGCTCTTCACCGGCACGCGATCGCCCTGCGCCGCCAGGTAACGATTTAAATCGTACTTGAACCCCATGCACGGACCCGCCTCGCGCGCCCGGCGGATGCCGTCGAGCCCCTCCACCGCCGCCGGATCCACGATGGTCGCCCCCGCCCGCCGCAGATCCTCCACCGCGGTCATGAAGATGCGGACGATTTCCGGATCGGCGGTAGGCCGCTCGTACGCCTGGTGCAGCACGCCGATCGTCGCGCCCTGCAATCCGTTGCGATCCAGCGCGGCCAGGTAATCCTGCGGCAGATGCGCGCTCGCCGCCGCCGTCACCGGGTCGTCCGGATCGGAACCCACAATCACCTGGAACACCCGCGCGGCATCTTCCACCGTGCGCGCCATCGGTCCCGCGATATCCGCCAGCAAACTCAGCGGCATCACCCCGGCGCGGCTGGTGAGCCCCATGGTCGACCGGATCCCCACCAGAGCCTGGTGCGATGAGGGGCCGCGAATCGAATTGCCGGTATCGCTGCCCAGCCCCACCAGCCCCAGGCTCGCGGCCACCGATGCCGCCGTGCCGCCGCTCGACCCGGCCGTCACCCGGTCCAGCGCGTAGGGATTGCGCGTGTAGCCCGGCAGGATGGAATTCACCGTTTCATAGGGACTGAAAGCCCACTCCGCCATGTTGCTCTTGGCCAGCACAATGGCGCCCGCCCCCTTCACGCGCTTCACCTCATGAGCGTCTTTGGCGGGAAGGAAGCCCGCCAGTGCCAGCGCGCCATCGGTGGTTTGCAGACCTTCGGTCTGGAAATTGTCTTTGACGATGACCGGCACGCAGTGCAACGGCCCGACAAAGCCGCTCCGCGCGAAAAGGCGATCCAGATCCTCGGCCTGCTTTTCCGCATAAGGATTCAACACCACCAGCGAATTGATGGCGGGGCCATTCTTGTCGTACGCCTCGATCCGCTTCAGGTATTGGCCCACCAGAGCGCGGCACGTCAGACGCCCCGCCTTCATGGCCTCGTGGACCTGGGCAATGGTGGCTTCTTCCACTTCGAACGGAGCGGCGCTCTGCGCGGAAGCGAGCGCGGCGGCCATCATCAGACATGCGGGCAAGCGGGTCATTGATAGATTATGGCGCGGTTTCGGCGGCAGCGTCTTCAGCTTGCACAACACCCACAGTCGTCGCCGTTTTCCCGAGTTTCAGTCTACAGTTCGCGCGAAGCCGGCAGTACCAACCGCAGCCCCGACCGGTCCACGATGGTGAGTTTCCCGCCCTCCAGCACAACGTCATCGACCCGCGTGAATCCCTCGGGCGCCCTCGCATAGAACAGCAGAAACCGCGTCTGAAGCCGGGCTTTTGCCGGCAGCCAGCGGAATGTGGGTGTGCCGAACAGCGGGCTCATGGCCACGGTCTCCCGGTGGGAAATATCGAAGGGTTGCGTGGAAAATTCCATGCCGCGCGCCGCCCGGCTGTCGCCGGTGTAGTTCATCCAACTCATCAGCCAAGGATAATCCTGCCGCCGGAAAACATATCCGAACAGGAGATGCTTGTCCAAATGGAGCGCCGTGACGAACGCCAACTTCCGCTTCGGGTCCATTTGACAACTGGCCAGGTCCAGATAGTTGTTGTCTGCCGGCACCAGCCGCAGGTCGGCCTGCCCGTTGTCTTTGGTGGGCGCCAGGGGCCATTGGAAATCGCGTTCGTACGCCAACCGCCCCGGAATTGCTCCGGGCTTGAACGGCCGCACCCGGCAATTCAGCGCGGGCATATCCACCACGGTTTTCCCTTTCTCGAGGAAGGGAGGGCCGATGGTGGCGTGCTCCGCCCACGAAAAAGGCCGGTCCACGGCCATCCCGCTTTCGAGGTCGCTGGTGACGTAGACGACCTGCTCACCCTCCACCATCTCGACCTTTCGCGTGAGAGATTCCTGCGCGAGCGGAAGCAGAGTCTGGAGTGTGAGCGAGCGCACGGGCCCGGAGTTCTGCGACGCGATCACCTTTACCGCCTGCTTGGACGCTTCTCCATGAAAGGGCATGCCCGCGGCGCGCTCTTGTTCCGACGGCGCGCCGAAGCCATCCAACGCAAGAAAATGACCGATCGACGCCAGCGGACTGACAGGCTCCCCATCGCGTAGCAACAGTTTGGAAAACGTGCCGCCGGTCCCCAGGATCGTCAACTCCAGCAGGTCGTTGGTCAAAATCATATCGGGCGGCCGGGAGGCTTGTTGGGTGGCGCCCGCCGTCACGAAGAGAAGAACGGCCGCGATCCGCGGAATCATTTTCACTCATCCAGCCTACCTCTTTGGGCCGCCGCCTACTCGACCAGCCGCGCAGCCGCGGCATGCATGATCCTTTCCCCCGCGATTACAATAGTGGTGTGCCTCGCTTTTCCCTGCCTGCGTTCCTGGTGCTCGCGTTCTCTCTGCCCGCCCAAACGCCGTCCTCCTTCTTCCACCTGAAGGACATTCGACCCGGCATGCACGGCACCGGCCGTACCGTCTTCTCCGGTGATCGCATCGAAGAATTCAGCGTCGAAATTCTAGGCGTTCTCGACAACTTCGGCCCCAAAGAATCCCTCATCCTCGCGCGGCTCTCCGGTGGCCCCCTCGAACATACCGGCGTGATGGAAGGCATGAGCGGCAGTCCTGTCTACATCGATGGCAAGCTCGCCGGCGCGGTCGCCATGGCCTTCCCCTTCGCCAAGGACCCAATCGCCGCCATCCGCCCTATCGAGGACATGGTCCGGCCCTCCGCCATCGCTTCCACAACTCCCGCTGCCGCAAATAACCGCCGTCTGGCGCTCGCCCTGGCAGCGCACGATCTCACCCGCACGCTCGCCCCGCGCGAGCCCGCCCAGCCCACAAGCAGCGACCGCATGATCGAAATTGCCACGCCTCTGTCCTTCGGAGGATTCAGCCGCGCCACGCTCGACGCCTTCGCCCCTCAACTCCGCACCCTCGGCCTCGAACCACGCCAAGCCATCACGATGGGTTCCGATCTCCAGAACCGGATGGGCAACCCCGCCGACGTGCATCCCGGCTCCATGATCTCCGTTCAGTTGATGGCCGGCGACCTCAGCGTCGGCGCCGCCGGCACCGTCACCTACATCGATGGTTCCCGCATCTACGCATTCGGCCATCGCTTCCTCGATATCGGCGCCACCGCGCTGCCCTTCGCGCGTGCGGAAGTGATCACGCTCCTGCCCAACGTCAACACGTCCTTCAAACTCGCCACATCCAAAGAATGGATGGGCACCGTGTACCAGGACCGCAACACCGCCATCACCGGCGAACTCGGCAAGCGCGCCGCCATGGTGCCGGTCTCCGTCGGCATCTCGCGCGGCAGTCTCCCCATCGAAAACTACCAGATGCAGATGGTCGACGATCCGCTGCTCTCGCCGCTGCTCATGCAGATGGCCGTCTACTCCGCCATCGATTCCACCGAGCGCACGGTGGGCGCCGCGTCCCTGCGCGTCAGCGGCGAAATCGAATTTCAGAACGCGCCCGCTCCGGTAAAGCTGAACAATATGTTCGCCGCCGATAACGGCGCCGCCATGCAGGTCTCGCTCAACACCGCCATTCCCCTGGCCTACGTAATGCAAAGCGGCTTTGCAGCGCTCAAATTGAAGAAGGTGGCGCTCAGGATCGAAGCCTTCGACCAGAAAAAGCAGCTCACCATCGATTCCGTGACGGCTTCCCATGGCGAGGTTCGCCCGGGCGAGAAGGTCCAGTTGAGCATTCTCCTCACCGGCGAAAACGGCGCCGAAACCGTACGCCACCTGGAGTATCCGGTGCCCATTGGCGCCGAGACCGGACCTGTGTACTTCACCGTCTCCGATGCCAACACCGCCAACCTCAGCGACTTTCGCCAGATCCTCACCGCCAGTCCGCGCACGCCGGGCCAGTTGATCACCTCGGTCAACGATCTTCACCCCAACACCAAGGTCTACGTCCGCGTCTGGCGCGCCGAGCCCAATTTCCAACTCGAAGGCGCCGATCTGCCGGCCCCGCCCGCTTCCATCGCCCTCATCCTCGAAGGTTCGCAGACCAGCCAGGCGGGTATCATCCAGTTGCGCAACTCCAAAATCGCGGAGATGGAAATCGATGGAGGCGGCATGGTCATCTCCGGCGTCAAAACCATTCAGGTGGAAGTTAAGGAATGATTGCTCTCATGCGCCACCCGGGCCGCGCTCTGATCGCGGCAATGCTCATCGGTACGTCTCCAGGAGCTTTCGCCAGCGGCACCGCCGCCTGGGAAATGAATTCGTACAATGATTTCATTCGCGGACGTTTCACCGGTATCTCGCTCAGCCGCGAAGGCCGCCTGTCGCTCGCGCCCAAGCTCGACACCATCTTCTCCTCCGATCAACCGGTGATCTGGAGCGTTGCCGAAGCACCGGATGGCTCGCTCTATGCCGCCACCGGCAACCGCGGGCGCGTTTACCGCATCGATCCCGCCGGTAAGTCTTCGTTACTGTGGACCGCGGAGCAGCCCGAGGTTTTCGCCGTCGCGGTTGACCAGGCCGGCATCGTCTACGCCGGCACCTCTCCCGAAGGCAAAGTGTATCGCATCGAAGGCGGCACGGCCACCGAATACTTCGCGCCCAATGCCCGCTACATCTGGTCGCTCGCCGTAGCTTCCGATGGCGTCCTCTACGTCGGCACCGGCGATCAGGGCAAAATTTATCGCGTCGAAGGCCCCGGTAAGGGCGACCTTTATTACGAAACCGGCCAATCCCACATCACCGGCCTCGCCATGGATTCCGCGGGTCGGCTGCTGGCCGGCACCGAACCCAACGGCATCCTTTACCGCATTTCCGCCAAAGATAAAGCTTTTGTGCTGTACGACGCCAGCCTGCCGGAGATCCGCGCCATCGTGCCCATGCCGGACGGCACCGTCTACGCAGCGGCCCTCGGTGGCTCCATCGCCAAACAGACGCAGGCCGCCGCCCAGGCATCGCAGAACCTCACTTCCAACAGCGGCACTGCCGTGACCACGACCATTACGGTGGAAGCGCAGAGCAACGCTCCCGGAGCCGAGATCAAGCCACCCGCCGCGGCTCCCGCGCAGCCTATCCCCGGAGCTGCCGTCCAGACCACCGGTCAGACCAGTCCGGCGGTAGACGTGAGCGGCGTCGAAAAATCCGCGGTCTACCGCATCAATCCCGATAACACCGTCGAGACGCTGTGGAGTTCCAAAGAAGAGAACGTGTACGACGTGCTGGCGCTGGAAAAGCAGATTCTCTTTTCCACCGATCAGAACGGGCGCATCTATGGTCTGGCGCCGGATCGCCGGGTCACCCTGGTGATGGAAACCAAGGAAGGCGAAACCACCCGCCTGCTGCCTTCCGATCATTCCATCCTCGCGGCTACCGGCAACATGGGCCGCATCTTCCGCCTGGGAGAAGGGCCCGGACCGAGCGGCTCCTACGAAGCGCCGGTGCACGATTCCGGCACCGCATCGCGATGGGGCAGTATCAGTTGGCGCGCCGACCTGCCGTCCGGTTGCGGATTAACCTTCCGCACCCGCTCCGGCAATTCGGCCAAGCCGGATCGCACCTGGAGCGACTGGTCCGAGCCCCTCACGGATCCCGCCGGCTCGCGCATCCCCAGCCCCAACTCGCGCTTCATCGAGTGGAAAGCCGAGATGACCGGCACTGGCGGTGCTACGCCGCTACTCAACAGCGTAACGCTGGCCTACCTGCCGCAAAACTCGCCGCCGGTGATCCACAGCATCAACGTAATCACCCAGTCCGTTCCCAGCGGGCAGGCGGCCCGCACCGCGACGGCGGCTCCATCCGCCGCTTATAGCGTGACCGTCACCGATTCCGGAGACACCGGCCCCTCTACCTCCGCCGGCACACCCACCCAGACACTCTCGCGCGCCTCCACGCAGCAGATCACCCTCACCTGGCAGGCGGAAGATCCCGATGGCGATCGCCTGGTATACGCCGTATACTTCCGCGGCGAAGACGAAACCCAGTGGAAGCTTCTCAAATCCGCATCCCACGACAACAGCCTTACCTTCGATGCCGACGTGCTCGCCGACGGCAAATACTATTTCCGGGTCACCGCTTCCGATCGCGAATCCAACCCGCCTTCGTCCGCGCGCGACGCGCAATTGGTAAGCGCGCCGGTGATGATCGATAACACGCCGCCCACCATCGCTCTCGGCGCCACGCACTATTCTGCCGGGACTGCCCGCATCGAATGGCAGGCCTCCGACGCCGCCTCGCCCCTGCGCCGCTGCGAATATTCCCTGGATGCGCAGGCCTGGGTTCCCGTGGAAGCGGCCGACGGCGTGATCGATTCGCAGCGTGAGAAATTCGTGCTCGACCTGACAGGTCTACCCGCCGGTGAGCACCTGGTCGTGATTCGTGTGGCCGATAGCGCCAACAACACCGGCACCGCCAAAGTAGTGCTGAAGTAGCATGACTCTATCCCGGCGTCACTTTCTGGCCGCCGTGCCCACCGCTCTGGCGGCGCAATCCGCACCGCGTATCGACCGGCGCGCGGTCGTTTCGCGCCACAACCCCACCTTCACCGCCATCGATCCGCGCTCGCCGCTTTCGGTCGGCAACGGGGAATTCGCGTTTACCGCCGACGTCACCGGCCTGCAGACCTTTCCGCTACTCTACGACACTCACATGCCGCTCTGCACCATGTCCCAATGGGGCTGGCATACCATTCCCAATCCGACTGGCCAGACATTCGCCGATTTCCGTCTGACGGAATACGACACCTTCGGGCGCAAGGTCGGCTATCCCACCAGTTCCACCGGCCAGAAGCAGTTGTACGACTGGCTCCGCGAAAATCCCCACCGGCTGCACCTGGGAAAGATCGGCTTCCTCATCGACGATCCGGCGGACATCGGCAACATCAGGCAGACGCTCGACCTGTGGACCGGCGTGCTGCGCAGCGAATTCCGCTACCAGGGCCGTGATGTCGTAGTCGAGACCTGCTGTCATCCCACGCGCGACCTGCTGGCCGTCACGGTGAATGCTCCGCTCGCCGTGGCGTTCGAGTTTCCGTACGGCTCGGGCAACATGAACGCCGCCGATTGGACGCACCCGGAACGCCACCGGAGCACGGAGACCGCCCACGGGCCGCAGCACCTCGATATCGCACGCGAGCTGGATCGCGACCGTTACTCCGTCAGCATTGCGTGGCAGGCGCCTGCCGGAATGAAACGCGAAGGTCCGCACCGCTTTGTGCTGCGCCCCACGGGAGAAAGACTGGCATTGGTTTGCGGCTTTCAGGGCGCGGGCGTGGACGCCGCCGGAGCCTTCGCCGCGAGCCGCGCCGGTTGGCCCGAATTCTGGAACAGCGGCGGCGCCATCGACCTTTCCGCATCGCCCGAACTCGAACGCCGCGTCGTGCTGTCTCAATACCAGACGCGCATCCAGTGCGCCGGGTCACTGCCGCCGCAGGAGACCGGCCTCACCTGCAACAGTTGGTACGGTAAATTCCACCTGGAAATGCACTACTGGCACGCCGCCCATTTCGCGGCTTGGGGGCGCGCGCCGCTCCTGGAACGCAGCCTGGGCTGGTACGCCGGCATTCTGCCGTCTGCTCGCGCATGGGCGGAGCAGCAGGGCTATGCCGGCGCACGCTGGCCCAAAATGACCGCGCCCGATGGCCGCGACAGCCCTTCGCCCATCGGCCCCCTGCTCATCTGGCAGCAGCCCCACCCCATCCACATGGCCGAGTGGTGCTACCGTGCCCACCCGGCGCCGCAAACCCTGGCTCGCCACCGCGACATCGTCTTCGCGTCCGCCGATTTCATGGCGTCGTTCGCGCACTACGATCCGGCGACGAACCGTTACGTGCTGGGCCCTCCGGTGATCCCGGCGCAGGAAAACCATCCGCCGCGCGAAACCTGGAACCCCACCTTCGAACTCGAATACTGGGCCGATGCCCTGGAAGTGGCCCAGCGCTGGCGTACGCGCCTGGGCATGCCCCGGAATGCCGGGTGGGACAAAGTGCGCACCGGACTCGCCGCGCTCCCCGTCAAAGACGGCGTCTACCTGGCTCACGAAAACT
>JARLGM010000054.1 GCA_031292755.1 Candidatus Sulfopaludibacter sp. | reverse complement strand
GAGGCGGCGCGGCCGGCGAGGCGCGTGCCACCAACTTCGACTATCAAAAAGAGTGGACCATCGCCCCCGCGGGCGGCGGGCGCGGCGCCGGGGCTCAGACGCTGGACATCTCCGGCAACCTGGTATTCGCCGGCAACGGCTACGTCATCGACAAGAGCCACACGAATCCTTACGAAGGGCTGGACGTCAAAGGCAAAATCATCGTGGTGGCGGGACTGCCCGCGGAAGTGGCCGCGCAGCAGGCCGCCGCCGGTGGACGCGGCGGGCGCGGCGGACGCGGCGCCAATACACCGGACCCGCTCGGCGTCCCCTGCACCGATTACTACACACCCGAACAGTACGCCGCTAAGAACGGAGCGCTGGCGGTCGTGGCGATCGCGAACTTTCAGCAACTGGCCGCCATGTCCAACCCGAACGCCGGAGCCGGCGCAGGCGGTGGACGCGGCGCCGGACTGAACGGGCCGAATTTCGCCATTCCGAAGTTCCAGGTGACGCAAGCCTGTCCCGCCGCGCCGGCAGTCACCGCGGGCATGGAACTGACCAACGCCCTGTTTCAAGGTGAGAAGCTGAGCGGCGCGCAGGTCTTCTACAACACCGGAGCCAATGCCAGGCAGGATTCCTTTGAACTGGCCGCGGCCAAGAAGCTCGCCATCCACGTGGGTGTGAAGAGCGAACGCGGTCACAGTGAGGACGTGATCGGCATTCTGGAAGGCGGCGACCCGGTGTTGAAGAACGAATACGTCATCATGAGCGCGCATTTGGATCACATCGGCCTGAGCGCGCCCCAACCCGATGGACACACTGTGAACAACGGCGCCGATGACGATGGCTCGGGCTCGACCGGGCTTCTGGCCATCGCCCGTGAATATGCCGACGGCGCGGCCAAGGGAATGCGGCCCAAACGCAGCATCCTCTTTTTGTGGAACGGCGGCGAGGAGAAAGGGCTGCTCGGCTCGCAGTATTTCACCGAGTATCCGCCCATCGATCTGACCAAAGTGGTGGCCGACCTTAATATGGACATGATCGGCCGCACCAGGAACGAAAACTCGGTGGATCCCAACGCGCAGCACGTGCTGGTGAATCCCGGTGAAGTGCTGCTGATCGGTCCCAATATCAGCAGCGACGATCTGGGGAAAGTGATCGACTCGGTCAACGCCGATTACCAGAAGTTGAAGCTGAACCACTTCTACGACGTCACCGCACCGGACGATACTCACGACAACCTGGGCCCGCAACCCAACGGGCAGCGGATCTTCTACCGCAGCGACCACTACAATTTCGCCAAAGTCGGCATCCCGATCGCGTTCTTTACCACGGGACTGCACGTGGACTATCACCGCCCCACGGACACGCCCGACAAGATCGACTACAAGGCCATGCAACAGATCGCGCGCACGGTGGCGGCGGTGGGCTGGGACCTGGCGAACGCACCCGGACGGCCGAAGATCAACGAAAAGCTGCCCGAGCAGTTGACCAAAGACATGAAGACGGTGCAGGAGCAGGGATGGGGCAAAATCACCCCGGTGATGGCGCCTCTGCCGGGAGAACCCAAGTAAGCATCTTTATCCAAATCGACGAGAATCCGAATTGCGCGGCCATCTGAGAGAACATAGGGGAATGAACAGACGGCAACTTCTTCGCTCGGCAGCGGCGGTGCCCGCGGCGGCGGCGCTTTCCGCGGCCGGCGCGCAGCAGAAACAGATCAAAATCACCGGCCTGGAAACGGACGTATTGAAGCGCCCTCCGGGGACGCCCTTCTACGACGCCATCCACAGGTTCGGCGACGACAGCGGGTCGGTGGTGTTGCGCCTGCGGACGGACGCCGGCATCACCGGGTGGGCCAGCAGTTCCTTCGGCATGATCGCCGGCGGACCCAAGGTGGTGCAGGCCATTCTGGAACAGGAAGTGAAGCCCGCTCTGATCGGCAAAGATCCCGCGTTCCCGCGCCGCATTCGCGCCGACCTGTGGCAGGCGGTGGAGTATCAGGGCGTGGGCGGCGTGGCGCAATTCGCCATTGCGGCCGTCGATATTGCCGTCTGGGACATCCTGGGCAAGTCCGCGGGTCTGCCGGTGTATAAGATGTTAGGCGCGTTTCGCGAGCGCATGCCGGTCTACAGCATGTGCGGCTGGTACTACGACAACGACGACGATCTGTCGAAATTCAAGCGCCAGATCTCCACGGCCATCGAGCAGGGCTATCACGCGGTGAAGATGAAGGTGGGCCGCTACACCCTGGATGACGACGTGCGGCGCATTCGCCTCGCGCTCGACACGGTGGGCAAAGGCAAGCGCGTCATGGTGGACGCCAACCAGGTATTCAATCGCAATGAAGCCCTGCGCCGCGGCCGGGTGTATCAGGAGATGGGCTGCTTCTGGTATGAAGAGCCGCTGCCTCCGCAGGATATGGAAGGCTTCACCCTGCTGGCGCAATCGCTGGATATGCGCATCGCCACCGGAGAGAACCTGAACACCAAATACGCCTTCGCGGACTTGATCGCGCGCAAAGGCGCGGACGTGGTGCAACCCGACAACCGGCGCGCGGGCGGAGTCACCGAGTGGATGGAAATCGCCGCCATCGCCGACGCCGCCGGGCTGGAAGTGGCCAGCCACGGAGGCGGTTCGACCAATTTGAACATGCTGCTGGCCATGCCGAACGCGATCTACATGGAGACCAGCGGGCCGCAGAAAATGGTGAACAGCGAAGTGGCCGCGCCGGAAGCGCCCGGCATGAGCAGTGAAGTTTCCGAAGCGGAAATCAAGAGATACAAAGTGGCATAGGCCGAAATGGTACGTCAACGGGACCCCAATCAGAGCCACGACCGTCAGGGAGCGGTGAAATTGGGGTGATATCCGATCACCTTTGCGGGCTACGGAGGCCATCTGCACGGCGGCGAATCCAGCTCCGTCGAGATGCGGTACTGGAAGCGATTCCGGAGGTAGGAAGCGGAGGTTCCGCCGGAGCGAGTCATGGGCGATTTCAAAGCTTACGCCAGCCGCTAGTATGTCGTCGCCGGGCAGGGCGAGCCCATGAGCTGCGGCAACCGCTCCCTGACGGTCGCGGCTCTGCCTGAACATTCGTTAGGATTCTGCCGGTTGGCCGGGATGTCGCACTTGACGCGTGCATGGTATGCTCGCGGTTCAGCCGTTCCTCATACGCTAGACTGAAACATGGCGGCCAACACGGCGGCGGGTCCAAATCTCGGCGATCTGGCGGAGCAACGCGGAGTCCGCGACTGCCTGCAATGGTTCACGCGCGAAAAGCAGTGGATCAACGAGATCCACCTCCAGCTATGCCGGGTGCCCGCGCCCACGCTCATGGAACAGGAGCGCGCGGCATGGTTCCTGGAGCAGTTCCGGGCAGCCGGCTGGGAAGCCTCCATCGACCGCGCCGGCAACGTCATCGCCGCCGTGGGACAGGCGCCCTACGTGGCCCTGACCGCCCACCTCGACACCGTGCTTACTCCGCGGACCAAAGACGATATCTTCGTGGAGCCGGACGGCCGGTTTCACGGCCCCGGCGTTTCCGATAACGGCGCCGGCCTGACGGCACTGCTGGCCATGGCGCGCGCCTGGAAATTGGGCCAGAACCTGCCCGAGTTTTCCCGCGGCCTGTTGCTGGTGGCCAACGTGGCCGAAGAGGGCGAAGGCAACCTGCTGGGCATGCGCTTCCTCTGCAAGCAATCGCCGCTCGCGCGGAAGATCGATTCGTTCCTGGTAGTGGATGGCGCCAACCTGGACCACGTCACCACGCGCGCCTTGGGCAGCCGCCGCTTCGAACTGGCTTTCACCGGACCGGGCGGCCATAGTTGGAGCGATTACGGCGTGGGCAATCCGCTGCACGCACTCTGCCGCGCCGTGGCGCTGTTTGCCGAGACACGTCTGGACGGCGGCGCCAAGAGCGCCTTCAACGTGGGCCTGATCGAAGGCGGTTCCAGTGTCAACGCCATCGCCCAAAACGCCAGGGCCAAGGTGGACATCCGCTCCGAGAGCAATCAGAAGATGGACGAATTGGTGGAGTTGCTCAGCGCCGCCGCCGAACGTGCCCGCGACCTGGAAAACCAGCGCGCCACCGGTGGCAGGATCGCCTGCAAACTGAAGGAAATCGGCTCCCGCCCCGCCGCCGCGCTGGCCGAAAACGCCGCCATTTTGACCCACCTGCGCGCCGTGGATGCCCACCTGGGCATCCGCTCGCACCTGGACTGCTCTTCCACCGACGCCAACATTCCGCTCTCCCTGGGACTCCCCGCCGTGGCCATCGGCGCCGGCGGATCGGGCGGCGGAGCCCATACCACCGCGGAATGGTTCCGCCCCGAAGGCCGCGACCTGGGATTGAAACGCATCTTCCTGACCCTGCTGCTGCTCCGCCGTGAGGCCCACGGGAAGTGAATCGCCGTTCGGCGGCCGAAGCGGCCCTGGCGGCGAATACCGTCGTCTGGGGCGCCACCTTTGTGCTGATCAAGACGGCTCTGCGGAATGTTTCGCCCATCCTGTTCGTGGCGCTGCGCTTTTCGCTGGCGGCTGTCGTGCTCCTGCTTCTCTTCGGGGCCAAGGCTCGCCGGCAACTCACTTGGAAGAGCGCCGGCACCGGCGTCCTGGCCGGCATTTTTTTGTCGGCCGCCTATCTTTTCCAGACCCTCGGACTGAAATCCACCACCGCGCCGAAATCCGCGTTCATCACCGGACTGGCATCGGTGATGGTACCTTTGCTAGGCTCGCTCGTCTATCGCATCAGACCGCAGGTATCGGAATGGATTGGGGTATTGCTGGCAACCGCGGGGTTGGGGCTGATGACTCTGGAAGGCCCGGTTGGATCCATGAGTCGCGGAGATCTGCTCACGTTCTTCTGCGCCCTGGCTTTCGCCGGCCACATTCTCACGCTGGGCCGCTATTCCCCGCAAGTGGACTTTGAATTGCTCTCCATCATGCAGGTGACAACCGCGGCAGCGTGTGCGGGTTTACTATTCCGGCGGGTGGAAACACCCCACCTGGTGTGGCGGCCCGCCGTGGTGTACGCGATACTGGTAACTGGCCTGTTGTGCACTGCCCTGGCATTTTCGGTGCAGGCGTGGGCCCAGCGTTACACCACTTCAACCCGGACGGCTCTGCTGTATATGTTGGAGCCGGTTTTCGCCTGGGCGACGTCCTATATCGCTGTGGGCGAAGGGTTGTCGGGGCGTGGCGCGACGGGCGCGGCCCTCATTTTGGGGGGCGTGCTGATGGTGGAGTTGAAACCGTGGGATACCCGGCGACATCCATCTGGATAACCGATGCTCGCGAAGAATATAATGATTTCGCGTTCACAGACGTAGAGGAGTTAACAGTTCCATGAGTTTCCTAAACAAGCTGCGCACACAGAAGCTGCTTTCCTTCACGCTGACCGTATTCACGCTGTCGATCGGTATCGTCATCGGTACCTTGATCACCGGCGGTGTGAAAGCAGCGAAGGATGATAAAGTGGCGCCTGGCGCGACGCCTCTGGTGATTCCCGATCCGGTCCAGCTATCGAACGCTTTTACCCAGATCGCCAAAACCGTAGAACCTTCCGTAGTCAATATTTCCACCACCTACCTGCCCAAACAGACGCAAAGCCGGGGCGGGCAGGGGACACGGCGCCGCCAGCAATTGATGCCGCCGGACCAGGGCGGCGATCAGAGCGACAACGGCGGAATGGATGAGTTCCTGTACCGCTTCTTCGGCAACGGCAATCCGTTCGGCGGAGCGCCGGGGGCTAGCCACAAGGAAGAGGCTCTTGGTTCAGGGGTAGTTGTGGACAAGGCCGGCTATATCCTGACCAACAATCACGTGGTCGATAAGGCCGACATCATCAAAGTGAAATTCGCCGGCGATTCCACCGAATATCCCGCCAAAGTGGTGGGAGTGGATGCGCAGACGGACCTCGCCGTAATCCACGTGGAAGGCAAGCATGACCTGTCGCCGGCCAAGATCGGCAATTCCGATGCCGTGCAGGTGGGCGATTGGGCCATGGCCATCGGCTCCCCATTCGGCTTTCAGGCCACTGTCACCGCCGGCATCATCAGCGCCAAAGAGCGCGACATCCCCGGCGACACCACGCAGTACCAGCACTTCCTGCAGACCGACGCGGCTATTAATCCCGGCAACAGCGGTGGCCCGCTGTTAAATATGCGCGGCGAAGTAATCGGCATCAACACGGCCATCGCGTCGCAATCCGGCGGATATCAGGGCATCGGATTCGCCCTGCCGATCAACACCGCTGCCGTGGTCTACAACCAGATCATTAAGACGGGCAAGATGACGCGCGGCAGTATCGGCGTCACCTTCAGCGCGGTCGAGACCACCAACGCGGCCCTGCTTCGCGCGGCCAAGGTGTCCGATGGCGTCTTCGTGCAGAGCGTTCAGGCCGGCGGGCCGGCGGAGAAGGCCGGTCTGAAAGAAGAGGACATCATTGTCGCGGTGAACGGCAAGAATATCCGCAACGGCAACCAGCTCGTGGATATCGTCAGCGTGACTCCGGTAGGCACGCCGCTGGATCTGACAGTAGTGCGCAACGGGAAGCGCGAGAACTTCAAGGTAGTGGTCGGCGACCTGGCCCAGGTATTCGCGGACCGCTTGGGCGGAGCGAAACCGGCCGACGAGAGCAAGCCGGAGTCCACCAGCGTTTCCTTCGGCCTGTCCATTTCGCCCATCCAGGAACAGGCGCGCACCAACATGGACCTGAAGGAGAAGGGTGGCGTCCAGGTAGTGGAAGTGGAACCGGATTCGTTCGCCGAAGAGGTCGGACTGCTGGCCGGAGATGTGATTCTTTCGATCAACCGGCAGCCGGTAGCGTCCACCGACGATGTGAAGAAAGTGCAGTCAACCCTGAAACCCGGTGACGCGGTAGCATTCCACGTGGTGCGCAGGCCCCAGGGCCGGCGCGGAGACTGGCAGTCCAGCTATCTGGCCGGGACCTTGCCGGCGAATCCTCGTTAAGAATCCGGAGGCCGTCGGGTGATTTCCACTCCCGGCGGCCTTGTTTTTCCGGTAGAATGGGTTTTCGACCAATGCAGAAGATCCTGTGCTACGCCTTGGCGTTGGCGGCTCTAGCCTATGGAGCCGATTCAGCGGCGACCACGAAGAAGTCGGCTGCGAAGAAAGCTCCTGCGCGAGTGGCCGCTTCCGCATCGGCGAAGAAGGCTCCCGCGAGACCCCCGTCAAAAGCAGGCTCGCGAAGTTCCGCCACGGCTCGCAAGACCTCCGGCCGGATCCCCGCCACCACCTGGCGCAATCGCCAGATGGCCCCCTCACCGGAGCGGTATAAAGAGATCCAGGACGCCCTGGTGGCCAAAGGTTATCTGCGGCCCGAAGATGTCGGCAATGGCTGGAACCAGGCCTCGGCGGACGGGCTCAAGCGATTCCAGGGCGAGCAGAACATCGAAGCCAGCGGCAAGATCAACTCCCTTTCGCTGATCGCTCTGGGGCTCGGCCCCAAGCGCGACAACAATCCCACCAAACCGGCGGAAAGCGGACCCGCGCAAGACAGGTAATCCACGTCAATGCCAGAGGCCCCTAAGGGACGAATGGTTTCCCTGGACGCCTTTCGCGGCGCCACCATGGCGCTGATGATTCTGGTAAACACCCCCGGCGGCCCGCAGTCTTACGGCCCCCTGAATCACAGCGAGTGGCATGGCTGGACCCTCACCGACACGGTATTCCCCTCTTTCCTTTGGATCGTGGGAGTGGCGATCGCGCTTTCGCGGAGCAAAGGACTGCCCGCCGTGCTGCGGCGCGCCTGCATCATCTATGTGCTCGGGCTGGTGGTTTATGCCGCGCCGGATTTCAGCCTCGCGACACAGCGCTGGCTCGGCGTGCTCCAGCGGATCGCCATCTGTTATCTCATCGCTTCGGTCATCTCCATGACTACGCGCTGGCGCATGCAAATCGTCTGGATCCTCGGACTGCTGGTTTCCTACTGGCTCATCATGATGCTGGCGCCGGTTCCCGGATACGGCGCGGGCGACCTGGCCGTGGGCCACAACATCGCCAACTATGTGGACCGCGTGGTGCTGGGCGCGCACAACTATGCGGGGACGAAGACCTGGGATCCAGAGGGCATCATTAGCACCCTGCCTGCTATTGCGACCACCCTGTTTGGCGTCCTGGCCGGCCACATCCTCAAGCTCAGGCGCGACCTCGCCGAACGCACCGTCTGGCTTTATTTGGCGGGCACGCTGCTGATCGCCGCCGGACTCATCGCCAATATTTGGATGCCCATCAACAAAAAGCTATGGACGGATTCCTTCAGCCTGTTCATGGCCGGGCTGGATTTCGTGGTGTTCGCCGGATTCCTGTGGCTCATCGATGGCCGCGGATACCAGCGCTACGTGGGTCCGCTGGTGATCATGGGGATGAACGCCATCACCGTCTACCTGGCCTCGGAACTGGTGATCGAGGCGCTCGACATGATCCACGCGCATCGCTGGATCTACCACACGATGTTCGCGCCGTTCGCTTCGCCGAAGAACGCCTCACTCGCCTTTGCCATCTGCTACGTCCTGTCGATGTACGCGCTGGCGTACTTCATGTACCGCAAGCATTGGTTCCTGCGAGCCTAATCGCACCAGGCTCAAAAACGCATATTCGAACGCCGTCTCGCGAAATTTCTCATAGCGGCCCGAAGCGCCGAAATGGCCCGCCCCCATGTTGATCTTAAGCAGCAACAGGTTCTCGCCGAGCTTTGTGGCTCGCAGACGGGCAACCCATTTCGCGGGCTCCCAATATGAGACCCGCGGATCGTTCAGCCCGGCGGTCACCAGCATATGCGGATACACCGCGGGCCGCACGTTGTCGTAAGGCGAGTAGGAGCGGATGTAGTCGTGCCACGGCTGCTCGTTGGGGTTGCCCCACTCCTCGTACTCGGTCACCGTCAGGGGCAGCGAAGCATCCAGCATGGTGTTCAACACATCCACGAAGGGCACCTTGGCTATGACCGCGCGGAACAGGCCGGGGCGCAGATTGGCCACTGCACCCATCAGCAGGCCGCCGGCGCTGCCGCCCAGAATCGCCAGGCGTTCGCCGGCGGTGTAGCCTTGGGCGGCAAGGTGCTCGGCGCACGCCACAAAATCGGTGAAGCTGTTCTTCTTGTGCAGCAGCTTTCCCGCGTCATACCAGGGACGGCCCATCTCACTGCCTCCGCGGACGTGGGCAATCGCATACACAAATCCGCGGTCCAGCAGGCTGAGCCGTTCGGAAGCGAAGGCGGGCTCGCTGGAATGGCCGTATGCGCCGTACCCATAGAGCAGCGCCGGGGCTCCGCCATCGCGCTGGAAGCCGCGCCGGTAGACCAGCGAAAGCGGCACACGCACTCCATCGGGCGCCGTGGCGAAGATGCGCTCGGAGTGGTATTGGGTAGGGTCGTAGCCGCCCAGCACCTCGGTCTGCTTGCGCAGTTCGCGGGTGCGCAGGTCCATCTCGTAATCGAAAATGGAGAGCGGCGTGATCAGCGAAGTGTAGGCAATGCGCAGCACCGATGTGTCGAACTCCGGATTGGCGGCGGGCGTCGCGGTGTACACGGGTTCGGGAAACGCCACGCGGTGCCGTTCGCCCGTCGAGAGTTTCTGGATGGCGATCTGGCGCAGTCCGTCGTCCCGCTCGGTCAGCACCAGGTGATCGCGAAACGTGTCGACGCTCTCCAGCATGACGCCGGGCCGGTGCGGCCGCAACTCCTCCGCGTCCGCGAGCAGGGGCGCGGCGGCCGGAGTGCGCACCAGCCGGAAATTCGGCCCCGTGTCGTTGATGCGGATATAAAAATAGTTGCCGTGATGGGCCGCGTCGTACTCAATCCCCTGTGCCCGCGGCAGCATCACGCGAAACTCCGCGCCGGGCGTGTCCGCCGGCAGGAACCGGTATTCCGAGGTAACGTGGCTGAAAATATCGATGAAGATGTACGCGCGGCTCTTGCTCTTGGCCAGGTCCACCTCGAAGCGCTCGTCGGTCTCGTGGAGCAACTGCGCGTCCTCCGCCGCTCCCAGCACGTGGCGAAACACTTTGTACGGGCGCTTGGCCTCATCCACGGTGGTGTAGAAGAACGTGCGATTGTCGTTCGCCCAGGCGAGCGACGCGCTGGTCCCGGGGATGGAATCGGGCAGCAGACGGCCGGTGCTCAAGTCCTTGACCCGGATGGTGTAGACTTCGTCGCCTTCAAAATCGGTGGAGTAAGCCAGAAGCCGGTGGTCGGGACTCGGCTCGAAGACGCCCACCCGGAAATAACTCTGCCCCTCGCCCAGCGCGTTGCCGTCGAGCAACAATTCCTCCTCCGCATCCATGCTCAGCCGCCTGCGGCAATGCACGGAATACTGCTTGCCCTGTTCGGTGCGGGTGTAATAGAAGTAGTCCCCGTGGCGCTCCGGCACGGAAAGATCGGTCTCTTTGATGCGGCTCAGAATTTCCCGGTACAGCTTCTCCTGAAGCGCTTCCACCGGCTGCATGACGGCGGCCGTATAGGCATTCTCCGCGGCCAGATAATCCAGTACCGCCGGGTTGGTCTTCTCACGCAGCCAGAAGTAATCGTCGGTGCGCACGTCGCCGTGCAGTTCGAACTGTTTCGGATGGATGGGGGCGATCGGTGAGAGCAACTTCTTAGTGTATACTTGAGCGCCGGGGGGGGACTTTCATGGCATCGCATGCACCATCGACGGAGCCGGCGTCACCGGCTCTGGTCTTCGACACGCTTTTTGCCTATCAGAAGACGGCCGCACTGCGCGCCGCCATTGAACTGGACCTGTTTCGCGCCATCGGCGACGGGCCGTGCGACGCGGCTTGTCTGGCCCAACGCTGCGGCACATCCGAGCGCGGTACGCGCATTCTCTGCGACTACCTGGTAGTCCAGGGCTTCCTGTTCAAGCAGGACGGCATCTACCGGCACACGCCCACCAGCGAACAGTTTCTGGATCCGCGCTCGCCCGCCTGCGTGGCCTCCACCGCGCGATTTCTGACCATGCCGGCAATGCAGGAACCGCTGGACCGGCTGGCCGAAATCGTGCGCACCGGGCGAACGGTGCTGCCCGGCGACGGAACCGTGGAGCCGGACAACCCGGTGTGGGTGGAGTTCGCCCACAGCATGGCGCCCATGATGGCGCCGGTGGCCGCGCCCTTGGGCCAGACCGTTCTGCGGTGGCGCTCCGGACCCATGCGTGTGCTCGATATCGCCGCCGGCCACGGCCTGTTCGGAATCGAGATCGCAAAGCAGAATCCGGAAGCCACCATCGTGGCGCAGGATTGGGCGCGTGTGCTGGATGTTGCCCACGAAAACGCTCGCCGCGCCGGAGTGGCCGGCCGCTACCAGGGGCTCCCGGGCAGCGCCTTCGAAGTGGAGTACGGCGGCCCTTACGATGCCATCCTGATCACCAATTTTCTGCACCACTTCGATGAGCCCACCTGCGTGGGTCTGCTGAAGAAGGTGCGGGCGGCCCTGAAGCCGGGCGGAGTCGCCGCCACGCTGGAATTCGTGCCCAATGAAGATCGCGTCTCGCCCCCGATGCCGGCCGCCTTCGCGCTCACCATGTTGGCCTCCACCGCCGACGGCGACGCGTACACCTTCGCCCAACTGGAACGGATGCACCGCGAGGCGGGCTTCGCCTCCGTGGAGCCACCGGTGGGGATGGGCCCCCACTCGGTGGTGATCGGACGAAACTACTGAAAAGCCGGCGTACCGGAGATACCGGTTACCCCGGTGAAAACACCGAAGTTGATGTTCCCACCCGCCGTAAGCGGTGCCGTGAAGTTGGCAATCGTGCCCGTCGTGACCGCCAGAGAGGTGGCGCTGGAACCGGTCGTCGATATTGTGCCTGCCGGCAACTGGGTCAGAATCGAGGCCGGTACCGTGAACGTCCCCGGCCCGACAGTAGTGAGACAGATGAACGAAGCGCCAGTGGTCACTCCGTTGGCGGTGGTATCGGAAGATCCGATGATCTCCAAAAAATCGTTCGCGTTGCCTCCTGTCCAGTTGAGCGTCATCCCCGCACTTCGTACGACCGTGGCAGGCAAGCCGCCGGTAATCGCCAGAGGCGCACCCAGGGTGACCTGTGCGGAGAACGGGCCGATGTCTTTGCCGCCCGCCCCGTTCATCGTGTATGTTCCAGCAACGATGGACCCGCTCACGGCACCCGGCAAGGCCGTATTGATCGGTAACGTATAGACAATCTCTGGAATTGAGTTGACCGTGAGAGTAGTCTTAGTGAGAGCCTGATTGTTAAGGCCCGAGGCGGGAGGTCCCGTCAGCGTGATCGCACCGGCGTCCAAGCTGGTTGGTCTGGGGGTGGTCACGACGGTAGTCTGGCCGGTTGTGACTTGACTGACGATGCAGGAACCTGACGTGAATGAGGTGGCCGAGGAAGAACTCGGCGCCGCCGACAATTGAAAACCGGTGTACCGGCTAAATTCCCCTGAGGCCTCCGCGTACGTCGACGACTGTCCCAGGGCCGATCCCGACTCGGTCACGATGGCAAGGCTGCCCGTGGTATAGCTTCCACCCTGGTCGAAATTCTGCAACTGCGTAGTAGTGAACCCGGGCTGCACACAAGCGCTCGAATTGGCATCCGGTGCGATCGCGATAAACGTGGCGTTGCTGGTTACGCCGCCCACCGAGACTTGGAAACTGACGGTGCAGCCGGTGGGCACGTTGGAAGGTAACGTGAAGTCGATTTGATCGGCTCCCGCCAACCCCGGAGCGCGTCCAGCGTAGAACGGAGTGATCGACATACCGCCCACGATGACCTGCACGTTGACTCCGTTCGCCGCAAAGTTGTATCCGGCCGATGCGACGTTATCGCCGCCCGTTACTGCTCCCAGCCCGGTGCCCCACGCGATCAAAGTCTGTCCCGGCTTGGCCGGCGAAATCGTGATTCCCGAGACACTGCCGGTGGTGAAGCGGTTGATGTCCAGTTGCGACTGTGAAATATAATTCTGCGCCACGGCCAGTCCGGTGCCAGTGCTGTCTTGCGAAATGATGCCCGGTTTGGTTTTCACGACCTGAGCAACAAAGGGCAAGCTGGTGCTGCCACTGTTGGTCACAGTCACGTTATAGTTTCCGGCGGCCAATGTGGAAGGCAGTACGGCGGCAAGTTGGTTCACTCCGCCCTGGTTGTAGGTGTAGACCATGTAGGCATTGGTGCCCGTCCCTCCCGATGTGGGAGTGAATGTGATGCTGACATTGCTATAACTGGTCAAAAGCGGGAAGCCCGAGGCGTTGTACCCGCTGGCACTCAGATTTGAGCCCTTCACCACAAAGATGCTGCCCTGAGAGATGTTTGAAGTGTAGCCGCCCGCGTCAAGCACGTCCGTGATCACAGGAGTGAGTACGGTGCTTCCGCCTCCGCCGACCGTAATCGATCCGGCGCCGGAGAAAGTGACGGTGACGGCGCCGCTCGTCAGCGAGAGCGATCCGGTGCCGGCGAGGCTTGGGAACGATCCTGTGGCTCCGCTATAATTTCCCGTGCCGCCGGTGATGGTAGCCGAACCAGTGCCCGAGCCTCCCCCCAAGAGTAGCGACGTAGGCAAAGTAATCGTGCCGCTCAGCCCGCCGGCGGTGCCGGACAGGGTAATGGTGAAAGGCACCGTCACCGATGTGCCCGAAATCGAACTGATTGGAACCGTCGCGCTGAAGGTACCGCTCGGGATGCCGTTGGTGAATGTCGCCGGGCCGGAAACGGTCGCGCCGCTCGCTCCGATGGTGCCGGTTGCCGTGACCGTCATCGTGGTATTAACCGGGCTGGCTGCCTGCGCGCTGGCGCAAACCAGTATCGTCGCGGCAAGAAATGCCGATATGCGAAACATGAAATCCCTCCTATTTCGTACGGGGCAGGCAATGGCGCAAACCCCACCAAACATTAATGCCCTAAATCCGGCCACCGTGACTGATTATCTTAAGGACAGCGTACGAATCCGTACATCTATCGCAAGCTGAGACCGCCATCCACGGCGAGCGTCTGGCCGGTGACGAAGTTCGTTGCGTTCAGGAAGTATACCACTGCCTCGGCGATTTCGGCCGGGGTGCCACCGCGCCCCGCCGGCGTCGCCTGAATCATACTCTTACCGCGCTCGTCGATATCCTCGAAGGGAATCACGCCCGGCGCCACCGAGTTGACCGTGATCTCCGGCGCGAAGGCTTTCGCCAGCCCCTTGGTCATCATGATCACCCCGGCCTTCGAGGCATTGTAATGCACGTGCTCCGCCCAGGGCCGGATGCCGCCCAGCGAGCTGATATTGACGATCCGGCCGCCGCCGGTCTTCTTCATCAGGCGCGCGCCGTTCTGGCAGCAGAAAAAGACCGCCTTCAGATTGACCGAGTGGATGAAGTCCCAGTCCTTTTCGGTAATGTCCAGCGGGTCGAAGCGCGTGAACCGGGCGGCGTTGTTGACCAGGCCATCCAGCCGGCCCAGTCGCTGCTCCAGGTCGCCAAACATGCGGCCAATCTCATCGACGCTCTCCAGGTTGGCGCGGAACAGTTCGGCGCCGCCGCATTCCTCCGCGGTCCGGCGCGCCTCCTCCTCCGACCGCTGGTAGTGAATGCAGACCCGCGCGCCTTCCGCAGCCAGCCGCAGCGCGATCCCGCGGCCGATCCGCTTCGCCCCTCCCGTCACCAGGATGACTTTGCCTTGCAGGCTCGTAACGCCTCCTCTTACCCTACCGGCTCCCCGTGCACTTCGATTTCTTCCGGGTCCACCCCTTCACGGGCGGGCTCCGGCAGCCGCCCGGTCAGGTGCGCCCAGCCCCAGAATATCGCGGTTGTAGAACTGAGCGCGCCGGCAATGGCGCCGATCGTGCGCGGATCCCAATACTGCGAGGCGATGCCGGCCAGCGCCAGCGACACCATCATCACCGACCATTGAATCGATTCCATAGTGGCGAACACGCGCCCGCGAAACGCATCGGGCACAATCCGCAGAAGCTGCCACATATTCAGCACCGAGCTGACCCCCACCCCGGCGCGCGAGAGCGCGATAAACACCAGCGCCCACGGAAAGCTCCGCATCTGGCTGAACAGAATGTAAGACCCGCCGTGCACCACATAACAGATGACGATGGTGCGCTTGTAATCGCGAAAGCTCAGGCGGCGCCCGATGGTATAGGCCAGCGCGCCCCCGCACAAGAGGCCGAGCCCGGCGCATCCCCAGATCTCCCCGAGGCCCGCCGGTCCGCGATTGAACACCAGTTCGCCGAACACCGAAAACAGAATCTGCGCCGCGCCGCCGCCGGTGGCCCATCCGATGTTGACCATCAGCAGGCCCAGAATCAGCGGCACCGATCGCATGTACTTGAGGCCCTCGGTGTACTCGTGCCACGGCCGCACCACTTCGGCTTCGGTCAAGGCGCGGCGGGGCGGGCGAAAGCCGCGGCCCGGCAGGAACAGGCGCGAGATGCAAAACGCCGAGATGAGAAACGACAGGGCATTGCCCGCGAACGCCCACCGGTAGCCGAACTGCATCACGCTGGTGCCGCCCAGAAACGCGCCCGCCGCGAGCGTGGTCCACTGCGTGGTTTGGGTCAGCGAGTTGGCGGTGTGCAGTTCTTCGCTGGTGGCGATGGCGGGCAGTATGGCCGCACGCCCGCTCGTAAAAAACGGCGAGGCCAGCATCAGCAGACCGCTGAGCACGTACAGCGCCCAGGCTTTGGGATGGTTCACCGTCAGGATGAAACCGCCGGCCACCACGGCGCGCACCAGGTCGCTCGCAATCATCACGCGTTTGCGGTCGAACCGGTCCAGCACCACTCCCGCCAGCGGACCCGCCAGCATGGCGGGAATGGCGCGCGAGAGCATGATGCCGCTCACCACCAGGCCGGATTTGGTGGTGGCCAGCGCCAGGCTGAAGACCGCGATGTTATTGAAGTGGTCGCCAATTTCGCTGACTACCTGGCCCACCCAAGTGTTCCGGTAGTTGGAATTCTCGCGCAGGAGCGAGACGAAAGCCTTCAACCGAGAGACTCCTCGCGCACCGTGATACTACGGATGAAATCGGTATCCAGGGCGTAGCCGAAGCCGGGCGCGTCGTGTATGGCGATGGTGCCGTGCGGCGTGGTCTCTACCGCCGGTTGGATGATGTCCTGCTTCCAGTAGCGTTTGCTGGCGGAGACATCGCCGGGCAGCACGAAATTGGGCAGGGTGGCGAGCGCGATATTGTGCGCCCGCCCGATGCCCGCCTCCAGCATGCCGCCGCACCACACCGGGATTCCGGCTGCCTGCGCCACATCGTGCAGGCGTTTGGCCTCGCCGAAACCGGCCACGCGTCCCAGCTTGATATTAATGATCCCGCAGGCGCGCAGCCGGATGGCCTGCTCCGCGTGGTGCGCATCGCGAATGCACTCATCCAGGCAGATGGGCGTGTCGAGCCGCCCTTGCAGCACGGCGTGATCGATGATGTCGTCGTGCGCCAGCGGCTGCTCGATCATCATCAGATAGAAATCGTCGAGCTTCTTCAGATGGTCCGCGTCAGCCAGGGTATAGGCGGAATTGGCGTCGCACATCAGCTTGATGGTGGGGAACCGCTCGCGCACGCGCCGCACCACGTCGATATCCCAGCCCGGCTTGATCTTCATCTTGATGCGCTGGTAGCCATCTGTCAGTTCGCGCTCGATCTTCTCGATCAACTGTTCCACCGAATCCTGAATGCCGATGGAGACGCCGCAAGGAATTTCGCGGCGCGCGCCGCCGCCGATTTTCCGCCACAAAGGAACGCCCGCGAGGCGCGCTTCCAGATCCCAGATGGCCGTTTCCAACCCGCCGCGCGCCATGTTGTGGCCGCGGATGTGCGCCGTCAGCGGATACACGTCTTCAGCGCTTTTCAAGTCGCGGCCCAGCACGCGCGGAGCGGCATAATTGCGGACGATCAGCCACGCCGAGTCGGTCCACTCCTCGTTGTAAAACGGGTTCTCGCCGGCGGTCACTTCGCCCCATCCGGAGGCGCCTTCGCCCTCCACCTGCACCAGGATGATGTCGCGCGAATAGGTGCGGCCGAAACTGGTCTCGAAGAAGTGCACCAGCGGCATGCGGATCTGGCGAAGGGTGATGCGTTCGATTTTCATTTCCACGGCTCCAACAAGTAGGCTCCTTCGGCGTCCGCCCGTTCGAAACGCGTCACCGCAAGCCCCTCCGCGAACGCCCGCTGAAATTTCCCGGCATTCTCGTGCTGGATCGCCCGCGCCCGTTTACTGTCTTCGGCGCGGATGCGCGCGATATCGGCCGGATAGGCGATGCGCAACCGCGGCGACGAGTCCACCTTCCCGCCCGCCAGGATGGTCTCGACGCGCGGCGAATCCAGCCACCATTCGGCGTAGCAGCGGTCCGTGGGCAAGCCGCCGTGCAGCGGGCTGGCGGTGAGTCCGTACTGGTTCGGATTGTAGCGCCGCACGATGGCGCCCAGCCGCTCGATGTTGAAGAAGGCGTTCTTCACTTCCAGCGGATCGAAGGTCCATTCGATCAGCTTGATCCCGCGCGCCAGAGCATCCTCCCGCTGGCGCACCTTCAACTTGCGGCCGATGCCGAGGTCCCGATACGGAGCCAGAACTCCCAGCATGTGGCTGTGCAGGTACGGCATGTTGCCCGGCTTGACACCGGGGATGGCGAAGCAGAACGCGATCATCTCCGGGCCGTCGTACGCGCCGAAAACGTGTCCGCCCACCTTGCTCACCACCACCAGAAAGCGCAGCGGAAGCAGTTCCACGTCGTCGAATCCCCAGATCGCTTTCTGGAGCCTCAGTACGTCCTGAAATTCTTCCAGATGGAATATCTGGCGGATCTCGATCACTTTTTCGCTTCTTGCCATAGCGCCTCCATTTCTTCGATATTCGAACCGGCTGGCGTCTTGCCGCGCTCGGCGAGTTTGCGTTCGATATAGCCGAAACGTTCGCGGAACTTGCGATTGGTGCGGCGCAGCGCCTGCTCCGGGTCCACTTTCATGAAGCGCGCCAGGTTCACCAGCACGAACAGCAGGTCGCCGATCTCGTTTTCCAGCTCATCCTGGGACGCCAGGCGGCGCGCCTCTTCGAGTTCGGCCAGCTCTTCGTGCAACTTTTCGATCACCTGCTCGGCATTTTCCCAATCGAAGCCCACTCCGGCGGCGCGGGAGGCAATCTGCTGCGCTTCCACCAGAGCCGGGAGCGCGCGCGGAACCGGGCCGAGCAGGCTCTCCGCTTCCCTGCCCTTCTCTTTCTTCTCGGCCGATTTCACTTCGCCCCAGATGCGCTTCACGTCGCCGGAGGTCTGCGCCGATTCATCGCCGAACACGTGCGGATGGCGCCGGATCAGCTTGCTGTTGATCGCATCCAGCGTGTCTCCGATCTGGAACAGGTTTTCCTCGGAGGCCATCTGCGCGTAAAAGACGGCTTGCAGCATGAAGTCGCCCAACTCTTCGGCCAGGTCCTTCCAATCGCGGCGATCGATGGCGTCCAGCACCTCGTAGGTCTCTTCCAGGGTGAACGGCTTAATCGTCTCGAAGGTCTGTTCGCGGTCCCAGGGGCAGCCGCCCGGAGCCCGCAGACGGCTCATGATTTCGACCAGTTGTTGAAACTTTTCGCCCGCGTTGGAATCGTTTGGCATGTTGGGGAAGAGTGAATTACGGTGATTTTTCAATGTAACATCTGGACGCGCTCCAAAGGGAGGTAAGGCAGGTGGGACCGGCGGTCGACTTTCGCCGCCTGTCGCCCACGCCCTCAGTTAAAATAGGGGTTGATGAGCGAACCAGACTCCAACCTTGAAACACCACAGGAAGAGAGCATTCCGCTGCCGCCGGCGTCCTTCAGCTTCCTGATTTTTTCCATGCAGGCGCAGGCCCAGATGCAGCTTGGCCTGATGCATTTCGGCGAAGGAGAGAAACCTGAGCCGCAGCTCGACCTGGCGCGCCACACCATCGATATGATGGGCGTTCTATTGGAAAAGACCAAAGGCAATCTGACGCTGGACGAACAACGGCTGCTGGAAAATTCGGTCACCGAACTGCGCTTCCGGTTCGTCCAGGTTGCCGAGGACGTCAAGCAGGCCGGTCAGAAGACCTGAATGGCGGTACCCCTGAAGATCACCGTACTCGGTTCGGGAACCAGCGTGGGTGTGCCGATGATCGGCTGTCATTGCGCTGTCTGCACCTCCGCGGACCCGCGCGACAACCGCCTGCGGCCCTCCATCCTGATCGGCTACGAAGGCCGTAACGTGCTGGTGGATACCACGCCCGATTTCCGCACGCAGGCCCTCCGGGCGGACATCCAGCGGGTGGATGCCATCCTGTTTACGCACAACCATGCAGACCACGTGATGGGGCTGGACGATGTGCGTCCGTTCAACTTCCGGCAAAACGGAGCGATCCCGATTTACGCCGCGCCGGACACCATGCAGCACATCCACCGCTGCTTCCCGTACATCTTCGATGGCGCCGAACGGAACACCAATGTTCCCAAACTGGAGCAGCGCCTTCTGAACGGAGATCGGTTCGATCTGTTCGGCCTGGAGTTTCTGCCGGTGCCCATCCTCCATGGCAAACAGCAAATCTACGGCTTCCGCTTCGGCGACGCCGCGTACCTGACCGATCACAGCGAGATTCCCGAAAGCTCCATGCGGATGTTACAGGGTTTGGACGTGCTGTTTCTGGACGCCCTGCGCTACAAGCCGCATCCCACGCATTCCACCGTGGAGCGGTCGCTCAAGACCGTGGAGGCCCTGGCGCCGCGCCGCGCCTTCTTCACCCATATCTGCCACGACCTGGGACACCAGCGCGCCGAAAGCATGCTGCCGCCGCACGTCCGCCTGGCGTATGACGGCCTCGAGATTCCGGTGGGCGAAGCCGCATGAAGCTCTATCGCAGCCTGCAGGAAGTGCCGCCGGATTTCGGCCCCAGCGCGCTCACCATCGGAAACTTCGACGGCGTGCATTTCGGACACCGGCGCATTCTGCGGCGAGTGACGGAACTGGCCGAGCGGTACGGCTGGAAAGCGAGCGCGCTCACCTTCGATCCGCATCCCACGCGCGTGGTGGCTCCCGAACGGGCTCCGCTGCTGATGACTTCGCCGGAGCGCCGCGCCGAACTGATGGAAGAGGAAGGCATTCAGCAAGTGCTGATCCTCCCCTTCACGCGCGACCTGGCCCAGCTTTCGCCGGAGCAGTTCGTGCGGCAGTTGCTGGTGGAACGGCTCGGCGTGAAAGCCGTGCTGGTGGGCGATAACTTCCGCTTCGGCCATAAACAGGCCGGCAATATCCGGGTGCTGGCGGAACTTGGCAGCCGCCTCGGATTTCAAACCGAGATTGTGCCTGCGGTGGCGCTGCGCGGCCGCGTGGTAAGCAGCAGCGGGATTCGCCAACTGATTCAGGCCGGGAGCGTCTCCCTGGCCGCGCGCCTGCTGCGGCACGGGTACGGACTGGAAGGCGACGTTGTGAGCGGGCGCGGCGTGGGGTCGCGCGAAACGGTCCCCACACTCAACCTTTTCACCACCGCCGCTCTCATTCCCGCCCGCGGCGTTTACGTCACGCGCACGCGCGACCTGGAGAGCGCCCGCGAGTGGAATTCCATCACCAACATCGGGTACCGGCCCACCTTCGGCACCAGCGACCAGTTGAGCATCGAGACATTCCTGCTGGAACCGCTCGACGGCGAAACACCGCGCCGCATTCGCGTGGAATTCTGTTGGCGGGTGCGCGATGAGCGCCGCTTCGATTCGCCCGAGGCATTGAAGGCGCAGATCCTGAAGGACGCACGCGCGGCCCAGGCGTATTTCCGCCGCCGGCGCGCCTGGGCGGGGAGACAGACGCCCTGTCCCACTCATGATTAACGGCCGCTTCCTGATTAGCGGGCTCTCGATCATTCTGATCGACCTGTTGCTGGCTGGCGATAACGCCCTGGTGATCGCGCTCGCGGTGCGCTCCCTGCCCCGGCGTGAACGGCGCCTGGGAACCACTTTGGGCGCCGCCTTCGCGGTGCTTCTACGCGTTGTGCTTACCTACTTCGCGGCGCGCCTGCTGAGCATCCGCTACGTGGAACTCGCGGGCGGACTGTTCGTTCTGTGGATCGCGGTCAAAGTGCTGCGCGATGCCTGCGAGCCGCCGGAATCGGCGCCTTCGCCCAAGCGCCTGCTGCAAGCCATCTGGTACGTCGTGTTCGCCGATCTCACCATGTCCACGGACAACATCTTGGCTATCGCCGGAGCATCCCACGGCGATTTCTGGCTGATCGGCTTCGGCCTGTGCGTCAGCATTCCGTTCGTCGTCTTCTCCAGCAATCTGCTGGCGGACCTGATGAACCGCTACCCGTGGACCGTCTACCTGGGCGCCGGCATTCTGGGGAAAGTCGGAGGAGATATGGTGTTCGCCGATCCGTTTGTGCAGCAGTTGCTGCACCCTTCTACGATGCTCCGCTATAGCGTGGATAGCGCCCTGGTCATGCTGCTGATCGGCACCGGCGTTTTCCTGAAAAGACGCACCGCCTGATCTGGTTGCCGTTTCAGAATTTCACCGACCTATCGAAAACACCGCTTGCTGATGTGCGCCGCTCCGATCAGAGCCGCGCACGTTAGTAAGCGGTCACCCTTTGTGGTCCGTGTTCTCGGGAAACTCCGAAGGCAGGAAAGTCGCTCGTGGCGTTAGACAATTGCTGTCCATTCTCGTCTCTAAAGACGACGGAGATCAACCCCGGTGCTCGGAACCGCGCCTTCCGAACTGATACCTGACTCGCCTGCAATCACCTCAGCCCAACCCTGAAGCAGTTTGGCGCCCGTGCCCTGAGTTTCAATGACCTGTGAGCCGCCAACCGGAATGGCGCCCGAAAAAGTCACGGCTTACCCAATATCGGTATCGTCAGGGATTTGCCATCTGCATCTTGAAAACTCACCGTGAACGGGGCTGGAACGGCGTCGACGAGACCGTGTGAGAGAGCACGGACTTATGGGCGGACGTCCGGTCGTCCCCGGTTCCCCTGAATTTCTATTCAATCCCGGTTGCATACAGGACATGTCGGCGCTCACCCTTAAGGTCTGGGCTAGAAGCTTCGTTGGCACTTTGAAGACCCGCTGCGGAACTAAGGTTGTGACAATTTCGGGACAGACGTCGCGATCTGTTCGAGACTGGGCCGCGGCCTTCGACGGAGCCACCAGAGAGACAAGGAGGCAGTAGAGGCATAGGCCGAGATTACTTTGGTGGGTTCTTGTGGTAGTCTTCGATGAATCCTTGCGCCGCCTGGTTACCTTGTTTCATGGCATCGGCGCCGTAGGCAGAGTCGCTTCCGAACTCGTAGCGAAGCTTCTTGTAAAGTTCAGTCACGTCAGTACCAATACTTCGTCTTTTTGGTCCACTCGGAATTCGGATACCGGCGGTGGAGCAGGTCGAACGCTTGGCGCGAGTAGCTGCTCGATTTGTCCGAAGGCCCATAGTGCGTCGCCTCCACATCCAGGTGCAGGGCTTGCGGCACGCGCGGATCCTCGGGATGGGCGCGAGCCCACTCCAGTGTCTGGGTACACAGATAGTTGACCGAATTCTGCGCCCGCTGGTTCAAGTCCTGCCACTCTTTGGCGGCGGCGGAAGCCCGCCCTTCCGGCAGAAACCCCGTCGGTCCGAACTGCCCGTCCGGGTAGAGGTCAAAGAGCGCCTGGTGATTGTGCTCGCTATCGTAGACCCTGCCCATGGGCTCGAGCAACCACCAGTTATCGCGGAAGATATCGCTCTTCGTCACCGGAGTTTCGCGCCCCGAGCCGTAACGGACCATCGGTTCCAGCCCCGGAGCGCGCAGCATCAGGAACACCGCCGTGAATTGCGCCGCAGCCGGATCCTTTTCTGCCAGCCAGGTGCGCATCTCCACGGCCAGCACGGGCTTCAGCTTCCCGAGGCGCTCGGCGAGCTTCCGCGCGACGTCGTTATTGCCCAGGACCACGGCACGCACCCAGCCCGCCTGCGCAATACCGCTCTGGAGGTTCGCCGGCATCAGGCTGTTCTGCGCGGCATCCAGCCACAACGACAGCGGAACGCGATGGTTCAGGGCGGTCACGCTATCGGCATCCAGCGCGACCGGATGCTGCTTCAACGTCGCATCGTCGATGGGCTCGTCCGACTCGTCTTCATCGGACATATCCGTCACCGGACGCCGCGGGGCGAATTGCAGAAATTCGGTCCAATCGCGCGCCAGGCGCAGGCGTTCGCTGCGCAAAAGATTGGCGGTGGCGAGAGCCGGCTTGGCGGCGAGCGCGTCGCCGGCCCACGCGCGGGCGGCATCCAATTCGCCGGCGCGAATCTCCGCCAGGATTCCGTAATAGGTAACGCTGTCCCAGGCCGGCGAATCGGGCTTGACGTCATGCGCCGCGGCGATCAGTTCGGGATCGCTGGTCTGCGCCTTTTGCAGAGCCGCAATGAGCCAGGGCAAGGTCTTTTTGGCGCGCCAGGTGTCGATGGCCGGTCGATCGGCTTGAAATGCGGCGATCCATTGCGCCACGTCGCTGTCCGGCGGCGGCACGAACGCTTTGTCCGTCTCCACCCGGTCCCAAATGCTGGTGTAGTCGGTGAGCGCGCGTTCCAGTTGCTCCGGAGGGCCGGGCTGCATCAGTTGCCTTCCCAGCGCTGCCAGTTGTTTCTCCGGCTCGGCCTGCGCGCGCACAAACCCCAACAGCGCTTCTGCCGGCGCGTGCCAGTTCGCTGCCGCGGGGTCTTTCACAATCGCCTCCAGCCGTGCTCCGGCATCGCGCAGTTTCGCCGCGTCCTTGCCCATCGTGCCCTGCCGGATGCGAACGCGCGCGGCCACGTAGCGCGCGGTATCGTGCCAGGGCGAGCCGGCATCGCTGCTGATCCTGTCGAAGTCGGCCGCCGCCCGGTCGTACTGCTCCGCATAGAATTCGGCCGCCGCGATCTGGTATTCGCGGTCCGCGGCCAGCAGTTTGTCTCCCCCCGTCAGCGGCTGGGGAATCGCTGGCCCCGCGGCGCAGTTCTGGAATACCTGGTCCTGGCCGCGCAGCCATTCGGCCGTCTGCGGGCTGGCGGCACCCCACTGCGCCACGCGATTCCGCAGGGTGGCCGTCGCGGTGGCGAAGGCGTCATCCAGGCAATTGGTGTAGAACTGATAATCCTGGCCCGGAACCTTCTTGGTGACATCGATGGTCTTCACCCCAGGCACGCCGGTTAGCAGCAGGCGCGCTTTCAGCCACGCATCGCTCCCAAAGTAGTACAAGGGCACGCCCGCCAGATGCAATTCGTCCGTGCGCACCGGCAGGCCCGAGAGTCCGCGATAGGCCAGCAGCAGCGACCGCCGCCGGAAGTGGGGACGGAGCACGCCGATGCGGCCGCCGGCCAGCTCCGCGGGCAGCATGTTGTGGTACGTCGTGAAGCGAAGTTCCGGAGGCGCCGGCGAACAGCTATCCACATAGCGGGGCAGAACGATCAAACCGGCGAGCAGGGCACTCGCCAGGATCCACGCGTGCTTCATGGCATTCTATCTTTTCACAAATAACGCGGCCGCCATGAAGAAACCGATAACGATCACAATGCGCTTTACCGCTTTGGAGCCCAGCTTTCGTGCCGTGCCGGCGCCGCCCCATCCTCCCAGAATGGCGGCCACCGCCATCAGCAGCACGTAGGGCCAGTAGACCATGCGCGCAAAGATGAAATAGGCCGCGGCAACGCCGTTGATACTGCCGCCCAGCACTACCTTGAGGCTGTTCATCTCGTGGATATTCTTGAGCCCCTGAATACTCAGGGCAGCCAGCATCAGAATGCCGATACCGGCGCCGAAATACCCTCCGTAAAGGCCCACGCCCAATTGGAACAGCAGGCCCCAAACCAGCCAGGAGGTGGACCGCCGCGTGCCGGCGTCACCGGTCTTGAGCCCGCGCTGCACCGGCTCCTGCGCCATGAACAACAGCGTCGCGAACAGAATCAGGAAGGGCACCAGGTGGTCGAACACGGCCGGCGGCGTGAAGCGAAGCAGCAGCGCGCCGGTAATGCCGCCCACCACGCTGGGGACAATCATGAGCCAGAAGCGCGGCTCCACCTGGGCCATTTCGCGGCGGTATCCCCACGCGCTGCCCAAAGTGCCCGGCCAGATGGCCACGGTGCTGGTGGCATTGGCCGTAACCGAATCCAGTCCGAGCCAGATGAGAGTAGGGAACGATACCAGGGTGCCGCCACCGGCCACCGAATTAATGGCGCCTGCCAGGAACGCCGAGGCGAACGCACCGGCAGCGTGCGGAATGTCCAGAACGGGGGTCAACTTGCATTGTAGGATAGCCCTCGCGGCCTGTCCAGACGGGCGCGGTTCGCCCGGCGTACGGCGTAGCCCATCACCGGGAAGACGGCGCGCCGCCGGTGGAGGCCTTCCAAAGGTACACGCAGAGGCCGATGAAGAGCGCCGCGGAGATGGACTGCGACACCGCTTCATTGCCGTAGAACGGGGTGGTGAACCACCCTTCGGTATAGCCGGGGATGAGCCGGCAAGCAGCGCCGAAGACTCCGCCGAGCGCTCCTCCGGCCATCAGCCCCGACGCCACGATGACGCCGCGCTCGCGCACCGTGGCGTCGCGCTTGCTCAGGAAGTGGGCCAGGAATCCACCCACCAGGGCGGGCGTATTCAGTTCCAGCGGCAGGTACATACCGAGGGCGAAAATGAGCGCGGGCACCTGCAGCATCTCCATGGCGACCGCGATGGCCGCGCCGGCGCCGAACAGGGCGTAGGCCACCGGCTGGCGGCTCATGAAGCCTTCCACCAGGGCTTTCATGATGGACGCCTGGGGGGACGGGAGGACCGCGCGCGTGTCGCCGGGCGCCGCATCGCCGAACTGGAACGCCTGCGCGAGTAGGACGATGGTCAGACCCACGACCACCGATGCCGCGATGACACCGAGGAATTTCACCTTCTCCTGGGCCGCCGGCGTGGAGCCCAGCCAATAGCCCGTTTTGAAATCCGTAATGGCCTGGCCGGAGACGGAGAGTGCGGTGCACACCATGCCCGCGATGGCCATCACGAAGAACATGCCGCTGGTGCCGGAGAGGCCGAAACGCAGAAGCACGATGGAACTGATGATGATCGTCAGCATGGTCATGCCGGAGACCGGGTTGCGCGCCGTGGTGGCAATGGCGTTGGCGGCGACGGAGGTGAAGAAGAAGGCAAAGACCAGGGTGAGGACCAGTCCGGTGAGGACGACGGGCACGGACGGCGCCAGGCGGCCGAGCAGCAGGGCTACGCCGATGGCGCCGGCGATGACGCCGGCCAGAATGCTCATCACCGGGATATCGCGATCCGTACGTTCACCGCTGGCGGGTTCCCCCCGGCGGAAGGCGCGCAGGGCCACACCGAAGGAGCCGGCGACAATCCGCATGGATTTGAGGATGCCGAAGATGCCCGCGGTCGCGATGGCGCCGACGCCGACGAAGCGCACGTAGCCGCGGAAGATCTGCGCCGCCGTCATCTGGGCGATGGGGACGGTGCCGGGATAAACGGCGGAATCGGGCATGTGGCTGCCGATCATCCAGATGAGCGGCACCAGCACCAGATTGGACAGGACGCCTCCGGCGCAAAGAATCAGCGAACTGCGTAGACCCATGACATAGCCGAGTCCCAGGATGAAGCCGATGGCATCGAAGCTCGCGGCAACGCGGGCTCGTTCGGAGAGGGCGTGCACGGCGGGGAGGAACTGGAAGTCGAGATACTCCTTCCAGACATGGAAGGTGGTGACCAGAAAATCGTAGACGCCGGCGATGGCGGTGGCCTGGAGCAGCAGCTTGGCCTGGGAGCCGCCTTTTTCGCCGGTAACCAGCACTTCGGTAATGGCGGTGGCTTCGGGGTAAGGAAGACGGCCGTGCATTTCGCGGACAAAGTAACGGCGCAGCGGGATGAGGAACAACACCCCCAGACATCCTCCGGCCAGGCAGATGAAGATGGTCTGCACGGGGTGCGGGTCCAGTTTCAGGATGTAGAGCGCCGGCAGAGTGAAGATGGCGCCGGCCACGACAGAGCCGGCCAGTCCGCCGATGCCGGTAATGATCACGTTCTCCAGTAACGTGGAGCGGCGCCGGTAGACGCGGGCGAGTCCGATGGCCAGGATGGAGATGGGGATGGCCGCTTCCATGACTTGGCCGACTTTGAGCCCCGAGTAGGCCGACGCCACAGTGAAAATGACGCAAAGGAATAGGCCCCATCCGACCGAGCGCGGGGTGAGTTCCGGCAGCGCCGCGGACGCGGGGACTACGGGCTGGTAGCTGGTTCCGGATGGCAGCGGCGTATAGGCATTGGCGGGCAGTTCCCTGGCGCCAGCCGGTTTTGGGGACAAGCCACAGGTTAGCCTACCGCAATTTCGGAGTAAAGAGGCTATTTGCCGGTGCGCAGTTCTCCGGCGGAGGGATTGCGAGCGCCGGCGACGCCGAACACCTGGCCTCCGGGCGCGGCGAAATAGAAGGTAGTGGTGGCGGGGTACCTCACTTCCGGAAGGCCGGCATCGAGGATCTTTTTCTTTAACGCCGGCGGGTTGGCGGCACGGATTTCGAGCCACGCTCCGCGGCGGACCTGCGCTTCGTCCAGGGCGTCCAGCGTGAACTCGATGCTCAGCGAGCCGCCGCCGGGAAACCGGAAGGCGAGGATCGGTTCCGCAAGCCCCGGCGCATGCAGAGAAACCGGTGCGCCGCAGCCCAGGATTTCGGTGAAGCACCAGGTGAGTTTCTCTTTCACTTTGGGGTGCGCAAACAGATGCGCGCGGTTACTGAAGGCGAGGGCGGGAGAGTCTTCGGCATTCAGCGTAGGTGCGGCTGCCGCGAGGGCTGCCGCGCGGCGGAGAAAGCCGCGTCTCTCGGTTTTGCTCATTCTATGCTCCTGATCCTGCGCGCGACCGCAAGGGTCACGTCGTCGTGGTATGGCATGCCGCCGCAAAACTTCCGCAGGTGCGCGAGGATTCCGGCCACCATTTGCGACGGCGGGGCGGCGGTGAAACCGGTGGCGCAGGCGATCAGCCGGTCGTCGCCAAATTCTTCGTCCGCGGCGTTGCGCGCTTCGGTCACGCCGTCGGAGAACAGCACCAGCCGGTCGCCGGCGCCCAGGGAAAGCGTCTCTTCCTCGAACCCGGCCTGCTCGAACAAGCCGAGCGGCGGTCCGCCGGATGTCAGACGGCGAATGTGGCCGCCGGAGAGAAGTATGGGAGGATTGTGTCCGGCGTTGGTGCAGGCGAACCGGCCGTCCGGCGACAGTATGCCGTAAACCAGCGTGGCGAACCGGGCATCGAACTTGCGTCGGGCCAGCGAGCGATTCAATTTGCCCACCACCGCCGAGGGTCGCGCTTCGTTTTCGGCCTCCGCCGCCAGCATGCCCTGAATCATGGCCGCGAGCAGCGCCGCAGCCGGTCCCTTGCCGGAGACGTCGCCAAGCGCGATGCCGAAAGCGCCCGAGGCCAGAGGGATCATCTCGAAGAAATCGCCTCCGATGGAGCGGCACGGGACGGAGTCGCCGGCCGCTTCACAGTGCGCGGTCCGGCAGGTCTTGCACGACAGGAGCATGCGCTGAACTTCCGCCGCCGTTCGCAGCTCCTTATCGATGCGTGACTTTTCGAGCCGCTCCAGCACGCCTGCCAGATCGTATAGGCGCTCGTCGCGAACAATCTTTCCGGCGGCCAATTCCAGCAGGATGACGCAGCGATAGTCGATGCGCTCGCCGGTGGGTGTCTGGCCGAACCAGCCGTTGCGGTCCGTGGCGCGGACGGCGCCGATGAGGGCGATGCGCGGGCCATCCACCATTACCTCTTTGGTCTCGACGGTCAGATCCGGGAACAGCGAGAACAGGGTCCGCCAGTTTTCGGCGATGGCCGCGCGTCCGGCAATCTCGCGAAACATGGGACTCCGGGCGACGGCGTTTTCGCTGTAGAGAGACAGCAGCCGTGCGGTGTCGCGGGCGTTCACCGCCCGGACCAATTCGCCGGCGAATTCCAGCGCCTCCGGTCGTGTCATGGGCGGCACCCGAATCGGCGCAGCGCCTTTCGGTCGCCCTCAAAGCGCAGTCCTTTGCCTTGTGCTTCGGCCAGTCCGGCTTTGCCGGTCAGCAGGCGGAGAATCAGGTGCGGCGCGCCTTCGATGCGCGCGTCCGCGTCTGGCGGTCGCCCCGGCCGCACCCGCACCGAACCGTCGCCCACCGTTTCCAGCGTGACCGGTTCCACGCCCGCCCGCAATCCAATCCGGAGGGGGCGCGCTTCGGGAGAACGGTCGCGAACGTACAGGCGAAGCGGGAGAACCACCCAATGGTCGCGGAATACATCGCCGGCGCTCCCGGCAAGGAGGGGAGCCCCCCAGCGGCCGAGGGCGGCGATCGCCGGTTCCAGTTCCTTTCCCCGGGCCGTGAGCCGGAATAACGTGGTGGCGATGGGGGGAGGCGCTTCTTCCCGCGTCGCCAGGCCCGCCCGTTCCATCCCGGCCAGCCGCTCCGCCAGCAGGTTGGTGGCGATGCCGGGCAGGCCGGTGCGGAGATCCGTATAGCGGCAGGCTTCGCGAATCATCAGTTCGCGGACGATCAGCAGCGTCCACCGGTCGCCGATGAGATCGAGCGCTTTGGCGAGCGCGCAGCTTTGTCCGTAAGACTTCACAGTTACTATTTTTAAACTATATACTTGAAACTTTCAAGTACAATCCTGGGGCTGCGCGTCCTGGGGGCTACGCCCGCACCGCGCAGACCTGTTCCAGGGTTTCGAGCAGGCGGAGCCGCTGTATCGGTTTGCCGAGATAACCGTCCATTCCGCCGGCGAGGCACTTCTCCTCATCGCCTTTCATGGCATGGGCGGTCATGGCGATGATCGGGATGTGGCCTCCCGTGGTCCGTTCGCGTTCGCGAATGGCGGCGGTGGCTTCCATGCCGTCCATTTCCGGCATCTGAATGTCCATCAGGATCAGGTCGAGGTCTTGTGTTCCGGAGGCAGCCACGGCGGCGAAGCCATTTTCCGCAATGGTGACCGAATGGCCGCATTTTTCCAGCATGCGCTGGGCTACGGTCCGATTGACGGGGTTGTCCTCGGCTACCAGAATGCGGAGGGCGGCGTGCGCCCGCGGGTGTTCCCGGCAGCTCTCCGGTGCGGTAGCGGGCCGGCTCACGGGCGCGGAATCCAGCACCGTCCGGATGGTTTGCAGCAGGTCCTACTGGCGGACCGGTTTGTTCAGCGATGCGGCAATGGCGCCCTTGCGATGGGGCGCCGTATCGGCCGTGCTGCCCGCAGAGCGAAGCATGACCACCGGCGCCGCCATGTCGGGCATGCCGTGCAAACGCTCTGCGGTTTCAAAACCGTCCATCTCGGGCATCTGGCAGTCCAGCAAAATGAGCCGGAAGGAGTTCGGCTGCCCCAACCGCTCCCGCACCAGTGCCAGAGCTTGCGGGCCGCCATTGACGGCTACCGACTGCTTCTCCTCGGGAATGCCGATGCCGGTGTCGCGGACGCTGAAGTGGAGCACCGGGCCGGCGGGTGAGTGTGGGAGCCGCTCCACCGTCATCTCGACTTCGCCCCGATCGGTGAACTTGATGGCATTGCCCAACAGGTTGACCAGCACCTGCCGCAAACGGACGGGGTCGCCAACCACCTCCTGGGGTACGTCGCCGCGCATGTCGCAAATCAATTCCAGGCCCTTCTGGTGGGCCCGAAAGCTCATGATGCGCATGAGTTCGCCGACGGTTTCGAACAGATCGAAGCCAATCTGTTCCAGTTGCATTTTGCCGGCTTCGATCTTGGCGAAATCCAGAATATCGTTGATCACCAGAAGGAGCGATTCGGCCGAGGTCTTCACCAGGTTGAGGTCTTCGCGCTGCTCCTGGGTCAATTGCGTGTCCAGCACCAGGTCGGTCATCCCGATGACGCCGTTCATCGGTGTGCGGATTTCATGGCTCATGGAGGCCAGGAAGATGCTTTTGGCTTCATTCGCCGACCGGGCCGTCTCTTCGGCCAGACGGCGGTCGCGCGCCTCGATTTGCAGCAGCTCGGTCTGATTCTCAAACAGAGTGACGATCATGCCGAATGCCACGAAATATTTCGGCAGGTCCCACACCACGTGATCCCCGGGGATGCCGGCGTGAAAGTAGCCGCAAACCGCGGCCACCGGGAAAACCAGGCCCCAGGCTACCAGGGAGGCGGAAGTGAGACAGACTCCCGGCGAGCAGCGAGCGTAATGTTGCCAATAGCAGCATCCGGTCACGGCAAAGCTGGCAAACAGAATGAAATCCATACTGTAGATCGGCTTGCCGGATGCCTGATAGACGGACCAAACGCCTGGGAGGATCGCCACCAGCAGCCAGCCGGCCATCGCGGCGGTCGAGTGTTTGCGGTGGGAAAGAGCCAGGCAGACGCCGGCGCCCATCAGCAACAGCAGCATGGCGCGATACAGCCAGGGCTGGCGCCACCCCATCGCCAGGCACGTCCAATAGAGGATAGACGGACTGAACAGGCCGCCCCAAAAGAGGGCGCGCCCGCGAGGCGTGGCGGGGGCGCGGCAAACCGAAAGGAAAAACGGGCAAGCCGCGAAGATCAAAGTAGCGGAGGCCAGCCAGACCGCGACCCCATCGGGAATACGGTGGAAGCTCCAAAGGACGTTGCCCGCAAAATGGACCATGATCGCCATCCACCCGATCAGCCACAGGCGAATCCGCTGCTGGTGTTCGCGCGCATAGATCCAGGTGAAAAGGGCGACGAGCACAATCATCACCGACAAGGTCGTCACACGCTGAAATTGCGGAAACATAGCTCTTCTTGCCAGCCCCCGATGGCTGTACATCTGTCTTATCGGTCGGGAGGGAAGGAAGCTTTAGTTCCAGCTTCCGGCGGGAGCCTTCCGCGGCCCTACTCTGGAGGCACATCCCGGCGGTACATTACACTGAAGGAGGGGGACACGCGACCGGTGGCTACGACCACTTCTGCCAGCAATTCACAAATTTCCGCCGCGGGACGATTCGCGGGGCTGGACCCGGAGCAGTTGATCCGCGCCTTCCGGATCATGCACACGTCGCGGCGCCTCGACGATCGCGAAGTCACCTTGAAACGGCAGAACCGCATTTTCTTCCAGATCAGCGGCGCGGGACATGAAGCGGTGCAGGTGGCCGCGGGAATGGCTTTACGGAGCGGCCGCGACTGGTTTTACCTCTACTATCGCGATCGCGCTTTGTGTCTCACGCTGGGTGTGACGCCGCGCGAAATGTTGCAACAGGCCGTGGGCGCGGCCGAAGATCCGGCATCCGGCGGGCGCCAGATGCCCTCCCACTGGGGGCATCGCGATCGCCACATCGTGAGCGGCTCTTCGCCCACGGGCACACAATACGCGCAGGCCGTGGGATGCGCCGAGGCGTCGCGCTACCTGGACAGCAAGAGCGAGGAGATCACGCTGGTCACTTCCGGAGAAGGCGCCACCAGTGAAGGCGAGTTCTGGGAGGCGCTGAACATCGCCTGCCTGAAGCGGCTGCCGGTGATTTTCCTGGTGGAGGACAACGGGTACGCCATCAGCGTGCCGGTGGAAGTGCAGACGGCGGGCGGCAACGTCGCGGCACTGGTGTCCGGCTTTCCGGACCTGCACCGCCAGGATGTGGACGGGACGGATTTTCTGGCGTCCTATGTGGCCATGAAGGAGGCCGAAGCCTGGTGCCGCGGGGGGCACGGTCCGGCGCTGGTGCGCGCGCGGGTGACGCGGCCCTATTCGCATTCTCTTTCCGACGACGAGCGCATGTACAAGACCCCGGCGGAACGCCAGGAGGAGGCCGAACGCGACCCGGTGCTGCGCTTCCCGCAGTTTCTGATCGCGGAGGGGGTGATCGACCGGCACATGTTGCAGCGCATCGCCCATGAAGTGGATGAGGAAGTGAACGCGGCCACCCATGAGGCGTTGCACGATGTGCCCCCGGCGCCGGAAACGGCGCTGCGCCACCTCTATTCGGAGACAGTCGATCCCACCAGCGAGGCGTTCTCCACCGAGCCCGATTTTCAGGGCACGCCGATGACCATGGTGGACCTGCTGAATGCCACCATGCGGGAAGAGATGCGCCGCGACCCGAACGTGGTGGTGTTCGGCCAAGACGTCGCCGATTGCAGCCGCGAGGCCAATCTCCGGGAAGTCAAAGGCAAGGGCGGCGTGTTCAAAGTGACGGCGGGGCTGCAGACGGAGTTCGGCGGCCGGCGCGCCTTCAATACGCCGATTGCCGAAGCGGCCATCGCCGGCCGGGCCATCGGCATGGCCACGCGCGGGCTCAAGCCGGTGGCGGAGATCCAGTTCTTCGATTACATCTGGCCGGCCATGATGCAGCTTCGCGACGAACTGGCCACCATGCGGTGGCGCAGCAACGGGAGTTTCTCCTGTCCCGCGGTGATCCGCGTGCCGATTGGCGGCTACCTGAACGGCGGCGCTATTTATCACAGCCAGTGCGGCGAAGTGGCGTTCACCCACATCCCCGGGCTGCGCGTGGCGATGCCTTCCAATGCGCTGGACGCCTGCGGGTTGCTGCGCACGGCGATACGCTGCGACGACCCGGTGCTGTTCCTGGAGCACAAGCGGCTGTATCGCGAACCGTATAACCGCTCGCCGCATCCGGGTGACGAGTTCCTGATTCCGTTCGGCCGCGCCAAGGTAGTCAAAACGGGCCACAGCCTGACCGTGGTCACTTATGGCGCCCTGGTACAGAAGGCCATGCTGGCCGCTACCCAGGTAGAGAAGCGGAATCCGCGGGTGAGCGTCGAGATCCTGGATTTGCGGACCCTGGCGCCGTACGATTGGGAGGCCATCCGGACGTCGGTGGAGAAAACCAGCCGCGTGATCATCGCGCACGAAGATACGCTTTCGTTCGGCTACGGCGCGGAGATCGCGGCGCGCATCGCGGGCGAGTTGTTCGACCGTCTGGATGCCCCGGTGGGCCGCGTGGGCGCGCTGGATACCTGGGTGGGATACCATCCGCAACTGGAGGCCGCCATCCTGCCGCAGACCGAAAATCTGGCGGCGGAGATGGACCGGCTGCTGGGGTATTGAAGCGGAAAGCCTGCGGCGGAAAGCTGTAAAGCGAACGACCGGATGTGGCGGCTTGCTATAATTGGAGATCCAAGTTCCATACTACTGAGGAGTTTCATGATTTCAGCAACACAATTGCGTCCGGGAATGGTGATCAAGTTCAATAACGAACTGTACTCGGTCTTCAGCATGACCCACCGCACGCCGGGCAACCTCCGTGGCTTCGTGCAGGCCCGCATGCGCGGCCTGAAAAACGGGACCATGATCGAGCACCGCTTCTCTTCCGAAGACAAGGTGGAGAAGGCGATGCTGGACGAGCAGGAGATGGAGTACTTGTACGACGATGGCGAGTACTACTATTTCATGAACACCGAAACCTACGAGCAGATGCACCTGATGAAGGATCTGCTGGGCGACGCGGTGAACTACCTGATTCCTCAGTTGAAGCTCAAGGTGGAGTTCTACGAAGGTAAGCCGCTGGGCGTGGAACTGCCAGCCACGGTGGATTTGACGGTGGTGGAGACCGAGCCCGGATTAAAGGGCGCCACCGTATCCAACGTCACCAAGCCGGCCAAGATGGAAACCGGGCTCGTGGTGCAGGTGCCGCCATTCATCGTGGAAGGCGAAAAAATCCGCGTCAATACGTCGGAAGGCACTTACCAGGAACGGGCGTAGGTTACAGGGCGGCGAGCGCGGCCTCTAACTCGCTCTCTTCTTCGCGAAACACCGTGCGCAGGTCGATGGTCAGTTTTTCGTCCGCGATGCGCGCGATCACAGGCGGATCGTTGCGGCGCAGTTTTCGTTCGCATCCCACCACGTCGGCGCATTCGATGGCAATCAGCCACGTGGCGATCGATTGTTCCGGTGTGGCTCCCCCGCCGATGACCGAACTGCCTTCCACCACCTGTGCGCGCAGTGCCGGCAGGCGCGCCAACAGCGCTTCGGCGCGCGCGCGAATCTCCGCCGCGGGCTGCCGGATCATGGCCAGCGCGGGCACCTCATCCCAACGTTCCATCACCAGGTGGCGCAGAGTGGTTTCCAGGGCCTGGTAGATCAGCTTGTCGAGCCGGAGCGCGCGGAATAAGGGATTGCGGCGCAGGCGGGCGACGATATCCGGCTTACCGGCAAGAATTCCGGCTTGCGGACCGCCCAGCAGTTTGTCCCCGCTGAAAGAGACCAGGTCGGCGCCGGCCTTCAGGCTGCCGGACACGACGGGCTCGTCGATGCCAAAGGCGGAGAGGTCGGTCACGCAGCCGCTGCCCAGATCCTCGTACACCGGCAGGCGGCGCTCGCGTCCCAGGGCGGCGAGTTCGGCCACGGTGGGGCGTTCGGTGAATCCGGTGATGCGGAAATTGCTGGGGTGCACGCGAAACAGCAGGCGCGTGCGCTCGTTAATGGCATCCCTGTAGTCTTCGATGCGCGTGCGGTTGGTGGTGCCGGCCTCGCGGATCAGCGCGCCGGAGCGGGACATGATATCGGGGATGCGGAAGCCATCGCCAATTTCGATGAGCTCGCCGCGCGAGACCACCACTTCGCCGCCCGCGGCCAGTTCGTGCAAGGCCAGAAAGACGGCGGCGGCATTATTATTCACGGCAATGCCGGGGGCTCCGGTGAGGCGTTCGATCAGCGCGGCGGTGTGGACATCGCGCTTGCCGCGGCGGCCGCCGGCCAGGTCGTATTCCAGATTCGAATAGCCGGGCAAACCCGCCAGAGCGGGCAAGGGAGCGCGGCCCAGGTTGGTGTGAAGCACCACTCCGGTGGCGTTGATGACGCGGCGCAGCGCCGGCCTCTCCAGCGCCGCCAGCGCACCGCGGATGCGCGCTTCCAGGGCGATTTCGCGGGTCTGCCCGCTCAGAATTTCCGAGCGCGCATCTTCCAGCGCGCGGCGGGTTTCGGCAACCACCAGATTCCGCGGGAAGCTTGCCAGGGCGTCGGGAAGACGTTCCAGGAGTTCATGCACGGAGGGCAGTTCGCGCAGCTTTTCGCTTTCGGTCACGAATTCGATGGTACGCGGACCGGTGGGGAATTTCAAACTTGAATCGGGACCGGCGCGTCTCGTGTTATACTCCCCCATCGGCCGGACCCGGGCCGTTGTGTCTCACAGAGGTCTCCATGCGCATCTTGAACCGTTCCATAGTCTGCTCGATCGCGGCAGTTGCCTTGCTCTTGAAGCCGCTCGCCGCCGCTCCGCCCAAGGTTCCGTCCTACCAACAGTTCCTGAGTCCGGCGTCGCCACAGGAGTTAGTCGCCGCGCTTAAGGTGGACCGGGTCGCATGGGTGGACTATGCCGAAGGCAAGCGAAACGCCTACACCGCGGTGGCGCCCCTGTTCGTGCCGGTGCGGCTGACGAACTTCCTGAAAGACGACGGCATTATGATGTCGGGGATTCGGATTTCGGACGATGGCGGTACCGTGGTGTTCCTGCGCGGCGAGGCGCCCAACCGCGAGGGCTGGGCGCCCAACCCGTCGGCGGACCCCAACGGGCCGGAACACGCGGTCTGGGCCGCGCGCACCAACGGCCCCGGCGGCGCTTGGCGGGTGGTGGACGCCGCCAACCCCGAACTGGCGCCGGATGGCAGTGCGATTCTGTTCGTCAAGGGAGGACAGATTTATCGCGCGAAAGTCACGCCCGTGAAGCCGGCAAGCGAGGTGGATCGCGGCGAGAAGGCTTTCATTACAGAGTGGGGCGTACAGAGCGAGCCGAAGTGGTCGCCCGACGGCCGCAAGATCGCGTTTGTGAGCACGCGCACGGATCATAGCTTCATCGTGGTCTACGACCTCGCGACCCGGTCGGTGAAGTACATGTCGCCGAGCGTGGATTTCGACTCCACGCCGGTATGGCTGCCGGACAGCAAGCACCTGATATTCGTACGGCGGCCCGGCCTGGCCTTCGGGCAGCAGGCGCAGCAGGGCGGGGGTGGAATCGGCCTGCCGAACGGGCCGGCCACGCAGGCGCCGGCGGCGGCGGCGCCCGGCGGG
>JARLGM010000053.1 GCA_031292755.1 Candidatus Sulfopaludibacter sp. | reverse complement strand
TTTCACCGTGTCCGCGGGCCTTGAATGTCAATGTCCAGTATGAGATCCACACCCCCGCCACCCCTTCCGCACCGCGTACAGATCAGGACTCCGGCCTGCCGTGGATGTTCAACGTCCCCGCAATGTTCGGAATCCAACGAAACCCCCTGGCAGCAGAACCGCCGCGCCTACCCGCCAGCTCCGCAACCCCCCCCGTAGAGTACATCCAACGCCAGGGTTATGTACAAAGAATGCCCATATCATTCTCACCCCACTCCGCGTAAACTATTGACCTGATTGCATTCGCCTTTCGGAGCGGTTCGTGCACTACCCCGGTCATGGCTCAGCGCGGATTTAAAGATGTCCTCAACAACGGCGGCTTCCAGGCGTTCCTCTGGACGCAGTTCCTGGGCGCGTTCAACGATAATGCCTATCGCATCATCGTCTCCCTGCGAGCCGTCCACATCGTCGCCCAAGCCGATCAAAGCGGCAAGTACCTCTCGCTGGCGGCCGGCATCTTCGTCCTGCCCTCGCTGTTCCTCGCCGGGTACGCCGGCCACCTCGCCGACGCATTCAGCAAACGCACTGTGCTGATCGCCGTCAAGGCCTTCGAGATCTTCGCCATGGCCGTGGGCATCCTCACCTTCTTCTCCACTAATGTGGCGTGGATGTTCATCGTGCTCTTCCTCATGGCCGTTCACTCCACCGTCTTCAGCCCGGCCAAATACAGTATCGTGCCGGAAATGGTCTCGGACCGCGACCTCTCCCGCGCCAACGCCCTCGTCGAAATGACCACGCTCGTCGCCATCGTCCTCGGCACCGCCATCGGCCCGTTCCTGTTCACACGCTGGCGCGAGGAAGCATGGAAGGTGGGCGTCGTGATGCTGGCCGTCGCCATCGTCGGGTACCTCACCAGCCTGCGCATCACCCGCGTGCCGCCGGCCGGCGCCAAAGCGCCCTTCCGCTGGAATCCGTTCTCCGAAGTCGCCATCGGCACCAGGCACCTGCTGGCCGATCGTCCCATGTGGCTCAGCGTCCTGGGCATCAGCTATTTCTGGTTTCTGGGCCTGCTGTTCAGCAGTACGCTGCTGCTCTTCGGCAAAGAGAACCTGCACGTCAACGACAACCGCATCGGCCTCATGGTCACCTGCCTTTCGCTCGGAATCGGCGCCGGCAGCATGTTGTGCGGGCGGCTTTCCGGCGACAAGGTCGAAATCGGCCTCGTGCCCCTGGGCGGCGCGTTCATCGGCCTGTTCTGCATCGCCATGGGCTTCGTGCACGGCTCCTACTTCGGTGCCCTCGCCGTCCTGGTCTGTCTGGGCGTGGCCACCGGCCTGTTTTTCGTGCCCTTGAATGCCTACCTGCAACAGCGCAGCGAATCCGGCGAGAAGGGCCGCATCATCGCCACCAACAATATCTACAACACCATCGGCATGCTGATGGCCGCGGCGGTGCCGTGGCTCCTGCACGACAAACTGCACCTCCGCGCCGATCGCATCATGGTGCTGTTCGGCTTCGTGACCCTGGCGGTGACCGTGTACATCGTCACCGTAGTGGATGATTTTCTCATCCGCTTCCTGCTCTGGCTGTTCACGCACTCGGTGTTCCGCATCCGCATCCTGGGGCAGGAAAACGTGCCGTTCCGCGGGCCGGCGCTGCTGGTTTCCAATCACATGTCGCACGTCGATGGCTTCCTCATCGGCGCCTGCGTCCAGCGCTTCATTCGCTTTATGGTCTGGAAGCCGTATTACCAGATGAAGCCGCTGCACTGGTTCTTGCGCAAGACGCACGCCATCCCCGTGGGTACCGGCAACCCCCGCGAAGCGGTGGAAGCCATCCGGGCGGCGCGCCGGGAACTGGAAGCCGGGCACGTGGTCTGCATCTTTGCCGAGGGCGCCATCAGCCGCACCGGCAACATGCTGCCGTTCAAACGCGGCCTGGAAAGAATCGTCGCCGGGTTGAACGTGCCGGTCATCCCGGTCCACCTGGACCGCTTGTGGGGCAGCATCTTCAGCTTTGAAGGCGGCAGGTTCTTCTGGAAGTGGCCCAAGCGCATTCCCTATCCCGTCACCGTGTCTTTCGGAGCGCCCATGCCCTCCACTGTGTCCGCTCATGATGTGCGCCAGGCCATCCAGGAACTCTCCGCGGGCGCGGCGGAACATCGCTACAACGCCACCTCCGGCCGCCTGGACCGGCGCGTGATCTCGAATGCCCGCCGCCACTGGAACCGCTTCGCCATGGCCGATTCCAGCGGGCGCGAGCTCACTTACGGCCGCATGCTCACCGGCAGCGTCCTCATTGCCAATTGGGCGCGCCGCCTGAGTGCGCCGGAAGAAGCCATCGGCGTGCTGCTGCCTTCCACCGTGGCCGGAGCGCTGGTGAATGTCGGACTGACGCTGGCCGGCCGAGTCCCCGTGAATCTGAATTTCACCGCCGGACGCGAAGCCATGGCCTCGGCCATGCAACAGTGCGGCATCCGCACCGTGGTCACCTCGAAACTGTTCCTGGCGAAAGCCAGGATCGAAGCCCTGGACGGCATGGTGTTTGTGGAAGACCTGCTGGCGCGCGCCGGGAAACTCGCGCAACTGCGGGCCCTGCTGATGGCGCGCTTCGTACCGGCCTTCCTGTTGAGTCGCTCCACCGCGGCCACGGCCTCGGTGATCTTTTCCAGCGGCAGCACCGGCGTGCCCAAGGGCGTCATGCTCTCGCACCGCAATGTGCTGGCCAACATCGAATCCATCGCCCAGGTGTTTTGGATCGGCCCCACCGATCGCATTGTGGGCGTGCTCCCGTTTTTCCATTCCTTCGGTTACACCGTGACCATCTGGTTCCCGCTGGTATCGGGCTGCGGCGTGGTCTACCATCCGAATCCCACCGACGCCAAAGCCATCGGCGAACTGGTGGCGAAATACCGGGCCACGTTCCTGGTCTCCACCCCCACCTTCTGTTCCACCTACACCCGCAAGTGCGCGCCGGAAGAATTCGCCAGCCTGCGCTACGTGCTCGTGGGCGCCGAGAAGTTGCGCGAACCCGTGGCCGCGGCATTCCGCGAAAAGTTCCGCATCGATCTGCTGGAAGGCTACGGCTGCACCGAGATGGCCCCCGTGGTCGCGGTGAACGCGCCCAATTTCGCGGCGGGCAAAAACACCCAGGTGGGCAACAAACCGGGCACCGTGGGACCTCCTCTGCCCGGCGTCGCCGCCAAAATCGTCGACCCCGTCACGCTGGCCCCGCTCCCCCCGAACCAGGAAGGCCTCCTGCTGGTCAAAGGCGCCAATCGCATGACCGGCTACCTCGGCCAGCCCGAGCGCACCAGCGAAGCCTTCTGCGATGGCTGGTACATCACCGGCGATATCGCCCTGTTGGACGACGAGGGCTTCCTCCGCATCACTGACCGCCTCTCGCGCTTCAGCAAAATCGCGGGCGAGATGGTACCTCACCTGCGCATCGAAGAGGCCGTATCCCAGGTGCTGGGCGATGCGCCCTGCGCCGTCACGGCCATCGCCGACGATCAGCGCGGCGAGCGCCTGGTGGCTCTCTACGCCCACCCGGAGGTAACGCCCGACCAGTTATGGCAACGCCTGGCCGCCACCGGTCTGCCCCGCTTGTGGCTGCCCAAGCGGGAAAATGTTCATTTGGTAGAGTCGCTGCCCCTGCTGGCGACCGGCAAGCTGGACCTGCGCGGAGTGAAATCTCTGGCACAGCAATTGTCCGGCGTGATCGCATAGTCTGAAGTCAAACGGAGATTCCTTTATGGATACCTTTCTCCTGGCGTGTATCCTCATCGTCCTGCTGGTTCGCTGGATCGTTCTGCACAACCGCTTCCACGATATCGAGGAGCGGATCGCGGAGTTGCAGCGGCAGATCGCCCGCCCGCCCGCGGTGCCCTGGGCGCAGCCCATCGTCCTCGCGGAGCCGGTCGTCCCACCCCCGCCGGCTCCCGTGGTCACTCCTCCACCCCCGCGGCCGGAACCCGTCGTCATCCACACTCCCCCGCCGCGCGTGGACCTGCCGCCGCTGGAAACCACCATCCCGCAGCCTCCGGTTCACACCGATTGGGAATCCACCCTGGGCGGCAACTGGTTCAACAAGGCCGGCGTCGTCGTGCTGGTCTGCGGCTTGGCGTGGCTGCTGCAATTCTCGTTCGCGCATATCGGCCCTGCCGGCCGGGTAGCCATCAGCCTGGCCGTGAGTTTCGCCATGCTCGCCGCCGGCGTCATCTTCGAGCCGCGCGAGCGCTATCGCATTTTCGCGCGCGGACTGTTGGGCGGCGGCTGGGCGGGCCTGTACACCACGGTCTACGCCATGCATGCCGTGCCGGGCGCTCTGGTCGTCCCCGATCCCGTGTTAGGCGCCGTTCTGCTGATCGCGGTCGCCACCGGCATGATCGCCCATTCCCTGCGCTATCGCTCGCAAACCGTCACCGGTCTCGCCTATTTCATCGCCTTCGGGACCCTGGCCATCGCGGAGCCCAACACCCTCGCCGTGGTGGCGCTGATTCCCCTGGCGGTCTCGCTGCTCTACATCGTGCACCGCTTCGCCTGGACCAGAACCGCGCTCCTGGGCGTGATCGCCACCTACAGCGTCATTGTGCTGCGCGGCGATCACGGCACGCCGCTACTCCAGGCGCAGACCCTGTTCGCCATCTTCTGGCTGGTGTTCGAAGCCTTCGACATCCTGCATCCCGAGGCCTGGCTGCTGCCCCTGAATGCCGCGGGCTTCCTGGGCCTTTCGCTCATGAAGTGGAATGCGGACGCCCCCGAAACTGTCTGGATGCTGCTCGGCGCCACTGCCGCCGCGTACCTGGCGAGCGCCGTATTGCGCTGGCGTTCCGGAAAATGGCAGATGGCCGCCACCCTGGCCTCGGGACTCGCCGCCGCCGCGATCTTCCAGAAGCTGGATCGTCAGTGGGTCGCCCCCGCGCTCCTGGTGGAGGCGGAACTTGTCTATCTGGCGGGCGTGCGCCTCCGCGCCCGGTATCTGCGCTGGCTGGCCAGCGGCCTCTTCGCCGTGCAGGTGGGCCGCTTGCTTCTGGTGGACATGACCGTCCTGCCCACTCACCAGTGGACATCGGTCGCCGCGGTGGACGCCGTGGTGTTCTATGCCAATTACGCCTTGCAGGCTGCCGATCTGTTCTTCGGCTACGTGGCCGCGGCATTGCTGGCACTGGTGATCGGCAACGAAGCGCCGGACCGCTATCGCAGTCTGGAGTGGCTGGCGCTGGCCGCCGGCAGCTTCGCCGTGGGATGGTGGCGCAAGCTGTTCGACCTCCGCCTCCAGGGTTACCTGCTGTTCCTCCTCGGACTGACGGCCGTCACCCTGGAAGTGGAATCGAATACTTTATCCGTTTGGGGCGCGCTGGCGGTGAGCTATGCGCTGGCCGTGTGCGCCGCGCGCAGTGGGCAAGACCGCTTCCTGGCGCGCGAGCACCTTTCCGCGCTTCATGCGGGCGCGGTGGTGGCGACGCTCGCCGCAGTCGCGTTGCTGTGGCGCGTAGTTCCATCCGATTACCTGGGCATCGCGTGGATGGCATTGGCGCTCGTGCTACTGGAATTGGGGCTGTTACGGCTGCCCCAGGATTTTGTGATCCACTCGTATGTGGCCGCCGGGTTGGGCGCCCTCCGGGTGTGGGCCTTCAATCTGGTGCCTCCCGGGAAAGGCGACGCCCTCATCCCGGTGGCGGCCACTCTGCTCGCATACGCCATGGCCGCGCGCGCCTTGAGCGTGCGCCAGCGCAAGGTCTATGCCGCGGCGCTCGGGGTGGGCACGCTGTTCCTGTTGAACGCCCTCTCGCTGGCCGTGCCCGAATCGCGATCGGTCCCGCTCTGGGCCGTGGCGTCGCTGGCATTGGCGGCGGCAGGTGTAATCTGGAACGACCCCGTGATGCGCGTTTACGGGTACTGCGTGGCCGCGCTGGTTTTCCTGCGCTGCTGGGGTATCAACTTCGAAAGACATACCGAGCCGGTCGTGGCGGCGTCGGTCGCTGCGGCCTGCTTCTTCGCGGCTCAGTTCGTAGCGCGGCGGGAACGCTTCGCGCGATTGTATTACCCGCTGCTGGGGGCGTCGCTCATCGCTCTGCTGCTGTGGTATGAAAGCTCGGCCAGCGTCCTGACCATCGCCTGGGGCGTCGAGGGCGTGGCCCTGCTGGCGGCGGGGTTCCCCTTGCGCGAGCGCGTCCTGCGTCTCTCCGGCATGAGCCTCTTGATGGTCTGCGTGCTCAAGCTGTTCCTCTGGGACATGCGCCACCTGGTGGGCCTTCCGCGCATCTTCTCACTCATCGTCCTGGGTCTGATTCTCCTGGGCGTTTCGTGGATCTACACGCGCTTCCGCGAGTACGTGGAGCGGTATTTATAGCTTCCGCCGGCGCGCTACGTAGATGGCGCCGCTACGAATCAGGGCGGCGGGCAAAAGGCTCGCCGCCCGCACCAGCAGCTGGTAGCGCCAGCCCGGAATCACGAAAAGCCGGTTCCGTTCCAGTCCCTCCAGCGAGGCCCGCACCACCTCTTCAGCCGGTGTCCACAGCGAGGCGGGAACGGTGGCGCGATCGATCCCCGCCACATCGTGAAATTCCGTGTACGTGAATCCCGGGCAAAGCGCCTGGATGCGCACCGGCGACCGCATCCGCCCCAACTCCATGTACAGCCCTTCCGTAAAGCGATTCATCCAGCACTTGCTCGCGGCGTAAGTGGCGCTTCCAGGGCTGGGGAAAAAGGCCGCCACCGATGAGACGTTGATCACCGCCCCGCCGCCGCGCGGAACCATTACCGCCAGGGCCGCATGGGTGAGCCGCATGGCGGCCACGATGTGCAGTTGGTGCAGCCGATCCTGCGCCTCCACATCGGTCTCCCAGAAACGGCCGGGAATGCCAAACCCGGCGTTGTTGATCAGCAGGTCGGGAATCGGTGAGGACCGCACGCGCGCGTCCACGCGCCGCAGTTGCTCGGGATCCGTCAGGTCGGCGGATATCACGTCGGCATGGACGCCATGTGCCCGGGCCAGTTCGGACGCCAGAGCTTCCAGCCGGTCCCGTCGCCGGGCCACCAGAATCTCGTCGTATCCGCGCGCCGCCAGGGTGCGGGCGAAGGCGGCGCCAATCCCGGCCGATGCGCCAGTAATCAGAGCCAGCGGTCTGGAGGCCACGTCAGTTCTCCGTCGGTGTCTTTTCCAGGTGGTCCACCACGATGGTTTCCAGCGGCCCTTTGTGCGGCTCCAGTTTCAACCCCATCTTTTGCACCGAGTCGAAAATCGAAGTGCCCGGGTCGGATGCCTCCGCCATGTTATTGCCATCGCCCCTGCCGCCCGGCCCGGGACCGGCGCCCATCGCTCCGGCCATCGCCATCATGGCGGCCATCGGAAGATCCAGAGCCACCTGATAATCGCCCTTCAGGCCGGTCAGATCCACTACCGGACGGTCTACCATGCGGCTCAGCATTTCCACCAGGCGGTCTATGGGCAGCCGGCTCAGTTCGATGTGCATACCCTTCCCGTCCGGCATCGGCGCTACCCGGGTGGTGCCGCCCTCGGGACCGCCCTTCACCGTGACCCCTTTACCATCCTGCATGTTGCCGCTCACCTTGATGCCCTCCGTGGGCTCCTCCGGCGTAGTGGGAAGGGCCTCGGACGGTTTCATCTTGAGCCCGGTTTTGGCCACCACCAGCTCGTAGACATTCCGCTCCTTGTTGTCCTTGTGGACCTTCAGCCCGAACCGCTCGGCCAGCAGGGCTTGCAGCATCTGGGGAATCTGGTCTTCGGTGGCTCCATCAGGCATTTTGGCCTGAATGTCGAACCGCGGAGCGCTCATGCCCTGCATCCAATCCGGACCCACCACTTGAAACGACTTGACCTTATAAGCTTCCGCGATCAGCTCTCCCAGAGCCACCGAATGGTATTCCACCCGCGCCTTGTCCACCTTCTTGCCGATGCGTTGCTCTCCCGACATGATCTTCCTCGGGTCCAGCGCCCCGGCAGGCTTCACGGACGCAACTTCAAACGTTTGGCCGTAGGCAGCGCCCAGGCACAAAATCATTGGGATCCAGCAGACTTTCAGAAACTTCATCTGCTGTGATGGTAACAAGACGCGGCCTTAGCCGCGACCATCGCCGCTGCCATCGCGACCTTGTGATCCTTGCCCCAGGGTGGCCCGATGGACCTCCTCATCTCGAGAAAGTGGGCATCCAGGTTCTCGATGCGCAGCGCCTCGCTCGCCGCCTCAAACACCTTCTTCGCGTCGTACCAGAAGACGGCCCAACCGCGCGCCTCGGCCGCGGCGGCTAGCGCCTTGCGGTACATCACCCAGTCGGCCACGTTCTGCGCCCGGTAGTCCTTGATCCGCTCGGCAATGGTCGGTGGCAGCGCCGGGCACTGCCGCAGCGCGACGCCGAGGATGCGCCAGGGCACCGTCATCGCGACGGCCTCCAGGCCAAGCTTCGCGTGCCGTTCCGCCGACTCCCGCACGCGCTCCACCAGCGCCACTGCCTCATGGAGCGGCAGCCCCTGCCCTTCGCTGTGGTGTGGAATCTTCGGCAGATCCTCGTCCACCAGTTCCACCCGGCGGCGGTCGAGGAGCGTCCCGTCGCCCGCCACCGTCACCAGCACCGCCCAACCGCCGTGATCCGATACCCCGATGACCCCGTCGTTCCTCGATATCATGTTTCCTCCGTCGCCACTGCTTCGCTCACCCTTCCCGGCGGGAAGTCGATTTCATCCTCACCAGGAATAACCTATCGTCGCCCCTGTCATCGAGTCAACCTGCCGCAGACGTGGCTACCTGAAACCCAAGGACGATACGCCGCCACTCGACTTTAGGCTTCTGGAAATTCACGAGAAGACAGAGAGTCAGACCGGAGGCGCAAAGATAGTTAAGACATTGCGCCGTGTGTTCGTGGGCGAGGCGTTCGACACATTTCAACTCCACCACCAGCACGTTTTCGACGAGGAGATCGGCAAAATACTCTCCCACCGCGTAGCTCTTGTACGTGACGGCAAAAGAAGCTTCGGCGGTGGCCCGGATGCCACGGAGGCTGAGTTCTCTGAGCAAAGCGCGCCGGTATACTTTCTCGAGGAATCCGGCGCCAAGCGTGTTGGAGACTTCGAACACGGCGCCAAGCACCTTCTCGCTTAAAACATTCAGGTCTGTGCTATCTGCGTTCATCTGCGGCCTATATTGTTATTCGGCAGAAATCCCAAAAAACTATATTGGCCGAGGATGAACGCGGATCTTTTGGGCGAAATCCAGGACTCGACCTGTCCAGTAAATTCTTGGACACGGCGCTAGAGCACTGGTTCGATAGTTCCGGCGGGCGCCCATGGTATGCTCGTTTCGACCCGGTGAAACACTCTGCAAGATTCGGCATCGCAATCGGCGCATTCTTGATCCTGGTTCTGGGCGCCGCGTACATAGTCGTTTTGCGAGAGCCGGGATCCCTCTTCTTCCCCTTCGCAGCCCTGATTTTCATCGCCGCTCCGCTAATTGGAGCAACCATAGCGGCACTCAAGGCGTACACGAATAAGACTCCCGTTTTCCTGCGCGCCGCCGGAGCGGTATTCGCATTAGCGGCCCTGTCATTCATCCTGACCTATGCCATCTATCCGGCATCCCAGCGGACCAGCCTTCTACTCCCCGCGTCCTGCGGCAGTTTCGCGGGCGCCCAACCGCCGGCAAGCTTCGTATACGATCTTCCGGGCGTTGGTCCTGCCACGCTCGTTACCAGCGATGCCCGGTCGGCCCTCGTAGCGGCAATCGATTTCCGCAATCCGCCCTTTCCGAGCACGGTATATCTCGTGCGGAAGAGCGACAATCACATCCTATGGAGCGCGCACTTCGCCAATGACCTCATCGCCGCGAAAATAGACGATCGAACGCTCTACATCTACAACGACAAGCTCGGATTCTGGATCGACTCGCACACCGGCTTGCCCGAGCGCAAGATCTTCACCATCGATAATTACGGTGGGATTTCCCAATCCGACCGTCCCGTAATCGCGTCGGCGGCTGCCACGGGCCGCTGGTACATGGAAACCTCGGCCATGATATCGAGCTGGAATCAGGATGGATCGGTCGTACCCCGCCGCCGCTTGATCTTCAATGGCACCGCATTCAACTGCTATATCAATGGCAGCACGCGCAGCGTCGAGCAGCTTTGGAGCCCTTAGAAGTTAGGTTCGTCAGAAGAAATCGTTGGTCGATTCAGGCTCGGGTAATTTGCCAAGTGAGTGATAGAGCGCAAGTTCGAGACATCGGAGGGCGCGGAAACCGGTGCTGCCGCAGCGACCGGGCGATCTTCTTCATGCTCGATGCGCGAGCGCATGACCTGCCGGCACCAGTCATCGAGGAACTTTCCGGCCCATGCCGGGGAGTTGTAATCCCAGAGTTGCTGAAATGCTTCCTTCAGAAGGTGAGCACGAACGGTCTTCAGGTTGTAGCGGAGCAGATCGCGTAACCGGAAGCGCTGTTCCGTTTTCAGATTTTCTTCGCGTTTGAGCAGCAGCCAGCGCGACTTCTTCAGCAGGGGGACGCCACCCTCGCTGGCTATGCGGCGCGCTTCGCCGGCACGATCTTCGAAGCCAGTTCGTCGCCGATGACAGCGAAGAATCCCTGAAAGGCCTCAATGGTTCTTTCACGGCCCACCCAAAGCAGGCGGGTGACACCGAGATCGATCTGATAAACGAGCGTCAGATACTTGTGGCCGGGGACGCATGCAACGATCCCCGCGGGGAAGCCAGTGCAAACTTCCAAATGGCGCGATTCCTCCCGAAGCCGAAACATAGGTAAACGCCCGGGCGACCAGGGGCTGCTTAGCACGCAGCGGCCGGGCCACAACGGCCGGGCCGCAGGCCGAGATACCGTCATAATGAAATGGGTGGCGCTCCGCCGTTTCCGGTAACGCCATTGGCCGAACACATGCGAGGTCCGGTATGCTAAACACCCACTAGTTGCCGGACGGCCGCTCCACGTGGTCGATGACGAGGAATTGGCCGAGCCCCTTGGCAGGCACGAACTTCAATCCGAGTTTCCCTAACATTTGCATCGTCGCAGTGAACATCGCCGCACTGTCAGCCGCGGGCCTCCGTGGTCCTGGAGCACTTTGCCCGGAGACACCGTCCTCCGTTGGCTCCCTTGGTGGAATATCGAAATGAAAATCGAACATTCCCGCAAGCCCCGTTTTGTCGATGACATCCCGGTCGGCCCAACCAGATAGCAGCCTGCAAAGGTTTGCGATGGTTGTACCGTTGAAGTCGAGTCCACTCGCGGACGCGGAGGGAACGCCGCAACCTACGGGGGACCCGGAGGGCATCGGGTGCTCCCGCGACGGTTGGGACGTCGGCTCCCAGCGGTCGGCAGGAATGCAACTGCCTTCCTTCGCTGGCCGAAGCTTAGTGCTGCCCTTGACGAGAGTCATCTCATAAACCGGAATCTCTCTGTTCTCGCGATGGATCTTCAGCTTAAACCTCTCTTCGAGAAGGGCCTGCATCATAGGTCCACGCATCATTGCGATGCTTTCTGGTCCTTCGGCCTTCGCGTCGATCGTGTATCGATCGGACCTCAGCCAGACCGGGCTTCCCTGGATCGGCTGACGGAACTGCCTGTCGGAGACCGGGGGAAGGCCGCCTCCGCATCCCGTACAGGCGACCTGTCCGGGTTCGTTTAAGCCGGCATCGCCCAGCGCGGCGACGCGCCATGGTTTACCGTCCGGGTACGCAAGATATGCGTCCCGGATAAGATTAAACGCGGTCTGGCATTCTTCTTCCAACCGTCCGGGATCCCATCGGATTCTGCCGCCCCCTCCGCCCTTGCTACCCCTACCCGTGTCGTCCTCGACCTTGCACGGCTTGACGGAGGCCACTTCGAACCTTGGCATAGTAGCATGCGCGGATCGTGAGGCGGCCTGAGGTGATTGAGGCTGAACAGCAAGTGCATTGGTGATGCCGACGATGCCGGGTATGGATGCTAGAACCCCCGCTCCGGCAATTACTACGACAACTTTTCTTGCGATTGTTAATCTGAGCGCAATTTGGTTGGTCATGATTTCCTCGATCCTTTCTTAAAGATCCGTCCCTGTTAGATGTCTTATCGCACGCGTGAACGAGCCGGATTCACAAACTGCGCATCCAGCGCATCCAGCGCGTGCTCCGGTTTCAACGTGACAAGAATCAGCGAGAATCGAACATCGGGCAGGCGCCGTCCGTCCGCGGTACCTACGCGATGGGGGGAGCTCTGGAGGAGTCGAGAGAGAGGAAGGAGATGGGCTGGCCCTGCACCTGTGGTTTCCGCGGCAGCTTTGCCATCAACACGGGAAGTGTTGCAAACAAAATCAGCGGCGAAACCAGCTCTAGCCAAACGTGTGAGCCGACAGGATTCAGGACCAGAAGCGATAGCAATACGACGCACAGGACAATAGTCAGCGGGCGTTCTGCGAATGCTCTCTTCACTTCTTGATCATGCTATCACAAGCCCCAACGCGTCGCATTCGTTGCCCTTCAGCCTTGGAGAGGCAAACTGCTTGCGAAGGAAACTGGCTACGCAAAGAGCAGGAGCGGTTCTTGCCATCTGGCCTTGTCTGCGCCGCCCACGCGGGCTAATGTTCCGGCCGCAATTCGAAACGTGCCACTCGCCCACAGATTCCCCGGACGAGGCAAGTTAACGCGAATCGACATTCAACTTAGCAAACATCGCCGCGCAAAACATTTATGTGTCTTGATAGGGAACTCTTGTGCTAACCGCCCCCAAAGAGGGACGGGTAACTGTTCAGATCCCTTCTGACACGTGCGGGATTCATCAGTTTTCGGTGCGCTCAACCGAAAGGGTCTTCGAATTCCGCTTCGACGAGCGGTTGTGAAGTGGCGGTTCATTCCATTGACCGTTGGCGCCAGACCATTTTCAGTAACACCGTTTCAACTATATTTTTCGCTCACAAGAAACCACTTACACGCACCTTCCTCCGGAATCGATAACTTCGTATGATCCAATGAAACTGGAGGAGCACGTATGCCTGCTCAAGTAACGGAAGAGAAACTCCAACTAACAGAACCCAAGCCGCGCGACCCGCGCGCTCTGAACGCCTACCGGCACGGTCTTACGGGCCAGGTCCTCATCCTCACCCCCGAGGACGAGGTGGCCTACAAGGCCCACTGCCAAACCATCCACCAAACCCTGGCCCCGGTCGGCGGCATGGAAGTCGAACTCGCCCAGGAAATCGCCGATGACCGCTGGCGCCTCAAGCTCGCCGCCGCGCTCGACAACAACATCTACTCCTTCGGCCTCACCCAACCCGATACCATCACCGCCCACCACCCGGAAATCGACGCCGCCTTCGCCAAAACCCGCATCTGGCTCAGCGACCCGAAGAACCGCACCCTGCTCAGCCTCTACGAGCAGCGCATCAAGCGCAAGGAAGTACAGACCACGGCCCAGTTGCGCCAGTTGCAGCAGGAGCGTCGCGAAGCCCTCCAGCAGGCCGTCGAAGAGGCCGCCCTGCTCGCCCAACTCGCGGCAAGCAAGGGAGAGATCCTCGATATCGAGCGCGACCTGCCGCGCCTCGCCCACTACCCGCAATTTGATTTTTCGAACCCCGAAATCGGCCGTCTGGTCGTCCACGCCCAACGCCTCGCCGAGGCGAAAAAGCTCTTCCAGAAGCCCCAAAAACCGCTCCGCATGGCCGCATAACCACCGATCGACGATCTTTGACAACCGAATATTCGCCCGAGCCTTGCCCGGAACGTCTACCCGACTTCGAGCGTGGCCACTACCGAGTCGTTGTCGTGTTCGGAGAGCTTGATCATCAGCTCGGAACCGTACGCGAAGCCTTTGTCGAAGGCTTGCAGATTCAGATGCTGCATGGCGGGAGGCACCGAATCCGCCACGGCTTTGCGCAGCGAATCGGGAGCCGCCAGGTGCGTGACTGCGGCATAGAACCCCACCATTACGATATTCAGCACCACCTTGCGTCCCAACTCTTCGGCCAGGCGCGTAGCGGGCACCCCATACGCGCGGACTCCCGCCGGGAACCGGTCCACCCGCACCAGTTCCTGTTCGGTGATCAGGATTCCGCCGGGCTTCAATTCCGGAGAGAACCGTGTGTAGGCTTCCTGCGACATCACCACCAGGATGTCCGGACGCGTGATGTAGGGATACAGAATCGGCTCGCTGGATAGAATCACCTGTGCGCTCGATGAGCCGCCGCGCGCCTCCGGGCCGAAGCTCTGCGTCATAGTGGCGTGGCCGCTTTCGAAAATGGCGGTAGCTTTGCCGATTACCGCGGCGGCCAGAATCACGCCCTGCCCCCCAAATCCGGCAATTCGAATTTCCGTTAACATTCGCTGCATGAGACCTCCGGTTCCGCGTAACGGTCGCCCAGCGATTCGGTCATCTGAGCGCGGAGCAGCTCGAAATAATCGGGCCGTTCGCGATCCACGAATTTGCCGACCACGATTTCGCCGCTCTTGGTGAGCTCGCATTCGCTGGTGCGCGCACCGTGACGCACTTTGCTGACTTCCTTATAGAACTTCATGGTGTCCAGCCCGTCCCCCATCTTGTTGCGCCGTTGATACAGCGTCGGGCAGGGCGAAAGCACCTCGATGAAGCAAAAGCCCTTCTTCTTGAATATCTCTTCCATGGAGCGCGCCAGTTGCTTGACGTGATACGTGGTCCAGCGCGCCACGTAGGAAGCGCCCGCCGCTTCCGCCAGGGCCACCAGGTTGAATGAAGGCTCGAAAACGCCGTAGGGGTTGGTCGCGCTGATCACTTTGCTGGGCGTCGTGGGCGCCGTCTGCCCGCCCGTCATGGCGTACGTCAGGTTGTTCACGCAGATCACCTTGAGATCCATATTGCGCCGCGCCGCGTGAATGAAATGATTGCCGCCGATGGCGAACAGGTCGCCGTCTCCCGAGTACACCACCACCTGCAATTCGGGGTTCGAAAGCTTGAGCCCCGTGGCGAATGGAATGGCCCGCCCGTGTGTCGTGTGGAACGAATCCAGACGCGCGTAACCTGCTACCCGCCCCGTGCAACCGATGCCCGACACCACCGCCACCTTATCCAGATCCGCTTTCGAATCCAGCAGCGCGCGGGTGAAGCAGTTGACCGTGGTGCCGATGCCGCAACCGGGACACCAGATGTGCGGCATACGGTCCATGCGCAGGAACGGTTCTACCGGATTGTGCGCATCGGCCGGAATTTCATAAGGGATTTCTAGCGTCGTCTCGTTCATCGCGCTGCCTCCACAATGGCCTTCAGGATTGTCTCGGGATTGTGCACCGTACCGCCGGCATGGGTCACCGGGATCACCGCCGCTTTGCCCGCTGCCGCCCGTTCCACCTCGTTTACCATCTGGCCCAGGTTGAGCTCGGGAACCACAAACGCCTTCACGCGCGCCGCCAGTTCGGCGATGTGCGCCGCCGGGAATGGCCACGCCGAGATCAGCCGGAACTTGCCGGCGCGTACGCCCTGCTGCCGCGCCAGTTCGATGGCCCGCTGTGCCACGCGCGAAGTGATCCCGTAGGAGACCACCACCACGTCGGCGCCTTCCAGGTGCTCCGCCTCGAAAAAGGCCCGGCTGCCGGCCAGCGGCGCCAATTTGGTTTGCATGCGCCGCACCATGCGGTCCTGCGTATCCACCGTCATGTTGGGGTAGCCGCGCTCGTCGTGGGTCAGGCCGGTCACGTGGAAGCGGTAGCCATCGCCCGCTTTCACCATGTCGGGCACCCCGTCCGCTTGCGGTTCGAACAGGCGGAACTCCTCGGGACTCTTGTGCGTGAAGCGCCGGGGCACGATGTTGATCCCGTCCGCTTCGGGAATCACCACTTTTTCGGTCATGTGCCCGACGCATTCATCCAGCATCAACATGACCGGAACGCGGAACTCTTCGGCCAGATTGAACGCCTGAATCGTCAGGTCGAAGCACTCCTGGGGCGAATTCGGGCACAGCGCGATGATGCCATAATCGCCGTGCGAGCCCCACCGGGCCTGCATCATATCGGCTTGAGCCGGGAGCGTGGGCAGGCCCGTCGAGGGGCCGCCGCGCTGCACATTCACGAACACGCAGGGGGTTTCCGTCATGGCCGCGTACCCGATATGTTCCATCATCAGTGAGAATCCCGGGCCGCTGGTGACCGTAAAGGCCTTCGCGCCTCCCCACACCGCGCCCTGGATGGCGATGGAAGCGGCCAGTTCGTCTTCCATTTGAATGAACAGCCCGCCGACCGTCGGAATTCTCCAGGCGAAGCGTTCGACCACTTCAGTGGACGGAGTAATGGGGTATCCTGCGGCAAATCGCGCACCGGCTGCGAGGGTTCCCTCACAACACGCGTGGTCGCCATCGAGGAAATGTACACCTGTTAAGACACCTTTCGGATCAGCGTGCATACCGTGCTCCAAAAATTGCGAAATCGGGACAGTACATACCGCAAAGGTCGCAGCCGCTGCACTTCTCGGCGCTGACTATGTTGGGCGGATGATATCCCTTGGAATTAAAGGCAGAAGAAAGACATAGAACATGGGTGGGGCAGAATTCGACGCAGAATCCGCACCCCTTACACCGTTCCACAGTGATGCTGACGAAGCCCTTGGCCATCGTGGACCCTCCTGTATGAGTCGTGGATTAAACAGCACGCTAAGGGCCAAAAGGGCTAATCGGGTCCTGAAAGGTCAATTACCCGAAAATCCGGCCTGCCGCGGGCACTGCGCGTCCTTGCGCAAAGACCTCTTCGGATCTACCCTACCCCCAGGTCGTCGATCCGCTCCAGAGGGGTCCCGCAGACCCGGCAGATCACCGCATGGCAATCGCCGCACACCAGCGGGTCCGGTACCGGCTTACCGCAGGCCGGGCAGTACAGTTCAACCGCGTCCGGCATGGCTACTTCGCACGCGCGATCGAGACCACCTGAATGGTCTTGGTGCCGGAGTCCACCGTTCCGCTCACATTCACCCGTTGCGCGGCAAACTTCGAGGCGCCCTTCTGATCGCTCAATTCGTAGACCGTTTTACCGTCCCACAGCGCATACTTGGCGCCCATGCTCTTCACGCATTCGGTGATGCACTTCAGGTCCGGGTGCATATTCATGGCGGAGTGATCGCCGCCGCACATAGTGTCGGTGATGGTGCCGGTGAGCGTCAGGGGGCCCCCGGCGGCCAGCAGCAACGCGGCGGTAGCCAGAGACAGTGCAATCTTTTTCATAAGCGATAGCTTACACCCAACACTCTACCTTCCGCTTTCGTGCAGGATGCGGTACAACTGCGCCCCGTATTTCTCCACGGTGCCGATCCCGATTCCCGGAATGGCCAGCAGTTCCGCCGTCGAGCCGGGCCGCCGTACCGCCACCGCCCGCAACGTCTGATCGCTGAAGATGCGGAACGCCGGAACGCCCAACCGCTTCGCCTCGGCCAAACGCCACGCCCGCAGCGCTGCCTCAACGGGTGAGTCTCCCGCCGGCGCCGGAGGTTCGGGAACCGGAACCGGCAGGCCTTTCACCTTCGCTTCTGCCTGCGCGCGAATCTTCTTCTTTTTGACTTTGCGCTTACGCCGGCCCGTGGTTTTGGCCGCGGCCTTCATCGCCAGATCGAACTCGCTTGTGGACTCGCCTTCCCGTGTGAGCGCCGCTTTCCGATAGGGAATCTGCTTGCCGTTCTTCTCAAACGTGGCTTCGATCAGGTGCACCAGTCCGGCGCGCGCCAGGCCTCCCAGAACGTCTTCGAACTCGTTGCGCGTCAAATCGCCATTGGGATGCAGTTCCGTGTACAGCTTGCCGGTGGCGCGCGTGCCTTCGTCGCGCAGTTTGGCGACGATCGCGGCCGCGGCGGCGTGCTCGTCCACGGTGGCCGGGCGGAACTCCTGGCCGGCGCACGCTTCCGGAGCGCAGAAATCGCAAATGCCGCACGGCTTGCGGCTGTCCGCCAGGTCGCCGAAATGGCGCACGAGCGAGGCCATGCGGCACTCGTTGCTTTCCGCGTAGCGCAGAATCAGGTTGAGCTGCTGTTGCTTCTGATCGGCCTGCGCGCCGTAAGATTCGCGCCAGCGGTCATGGCCGCGGCTGACGTTTTCGGCGTAGTCCACCACCGCGCCGCCGTGGATCCACAGCTTCTCCAGCGCCTTGTCGAACTCGTCTTCGAGCATGCGGCACTGCCGGACAAGCGCGCTCTTCTCCTGCGGCTCGGCCGTCAGTTTATGGAAAATGGCGTCGAGCACGGAGACGTCGGGATAGTCCCGTTCGAAGAAGAAATCGTGCGTGCGCCGGTCCGAGTAGGAGTGCATCAGGATGGTCCGGCTGGGCTTGCCGTCCCTGCCGGCGCGCCCGATCTCCTGGTAATACTGCTCCAGGCTGCCCGGCAGCGCCGTGTGGATAATGGTGCGCACGTCCGGTTTATCGATCCCCATGCCGAACGCGATGGTCGCCACCATCACCTGAATGCTGCCCTCCACAAACTGCTCCTGTACGTGTTTGCGATGCTGTGCGTCCAGGCCCGCGTGGTAGGCGCCGCTCGGAAAATGACGGCAGAGCTGCGCGGCCAAGCTGGTCGCTTGCGCCCGTGTGGGGGTATAGATGATGGCGGGCCGCCGCGATTTCTCCATCAGCAAGCTGGTGGCCAGCTCTTCGCGCGCCGATTGCTGCACTTCCAGAACCTCCACCGCCAGGTTGTCGCGGCGAAAACCCTGAATGAACCGCGTAGGCTTGTCGAGTCCCAACTGCAGCGCGATATCGTCCTGCACCACCGGCGTGGCCGTGGCCGTGAGGGCGATCACCGGCGCCGGGCGCAGTGCCGGCAGGTGCTGATTGAGCATGCGGTAGTCCGGCCGGAAATCATGGCCCCATTGCGAGATGCAGTGGGCCTCATCGATGGCGATGAGCGAGGGTTTGCGCTTGGCCAGCATCTCCGGAAAACCGGCCACGCGCAGCCGCTCCGGCGCGATGAAGAGGAATTGCAGCTTGCCGTTGAGGTAATCGATGCACGCCTGCCGCGAGGCCGCGCGGTCGCGTCCGGAGTGGATCCGTTCCACCGCGAAGTTCCGCGCCTTCAGCTTGGCAACCTGATCTTCCATGAGCGCAATCAGCGGGCTGATCACCAGCGTGGTACCGCCCCGCGCGATGCCCGGCAGTTGGTAGCACAGCGATTTTCCGGAACCCGTCGGCATCACCAGCAGAACGTCGTGGCCTTCGATCACCGTGCGGCAGACGGTCTCCTGGCTGGCGCGAAAATCGGAAAACCCGAACGCGTTGCGCAGAAGTTCCAGAGGAGTGGCATCGCTCGCGACAGCCTGGGCGGGGGTGGCGGCGGTGCTTTCGCCTGCCGGCTCCGGTTTTACCACCGGCGTCTCCCCCACCTTCCCGACCACCCGCGTGACATACTCTTCGATGCCCTTCAAGAACGGTTCCAGTTGCGCCGTCTTGCGCTGGATGCGATGCAGAAACGCTTCCCACTGGCCCGTCATGATCGGGCTCTTCACTTCCGGGTGGACCACCTCGATCAGGCGGATGCCTTTGTCGGTGGCTTCCAGGCTCTTGCCGCTGCGCACCAGGTATTCCCGCTTGAACAGCACCTCGATGATGGCGGCGCGTGTGGCCGGCGTGCCCAGCCCGGTTTCTTTCATGGCGTCGGAGAGTTCCTTCTCGTCCAGCGTTTTGCCGGCCGTCTCCATCGCCGTGAGCAGCGTGCCCTCGGTGAAGCGCTTGGGCGGCCGCGTCTTCTTCTTCTGGATCTCGACGTCCACCACGTCCACCCGCATCCCGTTCTTGAGCCCCGGCGGCAATACCTGCTCTTCGTCCTCCTTCTGGGACTTGCGAGCCGGCGCCACGTCCAGCACCTTCCAGCCCACCTGCTGCACCATGCTGCCACTGCTGCGATACCGGTCAACCATCTCGCCATTGCGGATGGCTGTAATCACCGTGGTCACCAGCCAGATGTGGTCGTCATGCCAGGCGCTCAACAGGCGGCGGCAGATCAGGTCGTAGATCCTGCGTTCCTCCGCCGACAGAGACGCGCGCTCGGGCGAGGTGGTGGTGGGTATGATCGCATGGTGATCGGTGACCTTGGCGTCATCCACGAACCGGCGGCCTAACGGGCGTTCGCCGGTGCCGGGCGCAAGCTGCTCCCGATACGGAGTGGCGATCGTCTCGACGATTCGCGGCAGCGTCTTGGCCACATCTTGCGAAAGGTGCCGGCTGTCGGTGCGTGGATAGCTGATCAGCTTGTGTCTCTCGTACAACGCCTGCGCGATATCCAGCGTGGCCTGCGCGCTGAATCCGAAAAGCCGGTTCGCGTGCCGCTGCAACTCGGTCAGATCGTATAGCGCGGGCGGGCCCATGCGCTGCGTCTGGGCCTCCACGGATTCGATGGCGGCCTCGCCGGTCCGGGCGCGCGCTTCGATGCGGCGCGCCTCTTCGCCATCGGGCGGCAGGCGCGTGGAGTCTTTCAGAAACCAGGTGCCCTTGTAGACGCTCTCCTTCGGTGCGCCCGCGGGGTGGAACGTGGCCACCACTTCCAGATAATCTTCTGGAACAAAGGCTCGGATGGCCAGTTCCCGCTCCACCACCATGGCCAGCGTGGGAGTCTGTACCCGGCCCACGGAAAGCTCTTCGCTATAGGCCAGGGAATAGGCGCGCGAGAGGTTCAGCCCCACCAGCCAATCGGCGCGGCTGCGTCCGCGGGCGGCATCGGCCAGCGGATCGTACTCGCCGCCCGGCTTGAGGGAATCGAATCCGCGGCGGATGGCCTCCGGCGTCAGCGAAGAGATCCACAGACGGCGCACCGGCTTGTTGCACTGCGCCGCTTCATAGATGTAGCGGAAGATCAGTTCGCCTTCGCGCCCCGCGTCGGTGGCGCACACCACTTGCGAAACGCGCGGCGAAAGTAGAATGCGCCTGACGGTTTCAAACTGGTCTTTGGTTTTCTCATAGACCACCAGCGGCCACTGTTTGGGTAGCATGGGCAGCCGGTCGCGCCGCCACTGGCGCCACTCGGGATTCATCTCGTGCGGTTGCGCCAGCGCTGCCAGATGCCCGATGGCCCAGGTAACCACATACCCATTGCCGTGCAGGTAGCCATCGCCCTTGCTGCCTGCTCCCAGCACGCGCGCGATATCGCGCGCTACGGAAGGTTTCTCGGCCAGCACGGCGATGCTTCCGGATTCGGGAGCCGCCATTCCCCTCTATTTTACGGGTACTCAATTCGAAATCGTCATCACGGGATTATTCGAGGTATATCCGGCGATGCCGATGACTACCGGGTACGTGCCTTTGGCCAGTTGCGGGACAAAGAAATTCACCTGGTACAGCCCGATCGATCCGGGCGTCAATCCGATATAGTCGATCTTCGCCGCCACGCCTCCTACCGTCACCGTGCTGGTTCCGGTCACCCGGGAAAGCCCGTTCGGATCGGGCGAACCCGTGACCAGCTTGCCCGCGGCGGTAACCGGCCCTCCCCCGGTGAAGTAGGCTACTACTTCATCGCCGACCGCCGCGGCTGCGGTCGGCGAGTTCGTGCTGCCATCCTCATTCACCACCACCGCCCGATTGTTGGAGTAAACGCTAATTCCCGGTGTGCCCGTGGCGGGAACATACACCGCCACCGCATTGCTGGTGGAACTCCCGTTCTTCACGATCACGGTGGCCGCTGTTCCACCCGGAATGTCCCAGGGCATCTGCGCATCGATTTGACCGGTATCCACGTAGAACAGGGGCGCCAACTCGCCATTCACGGTCACGGTAGTGTTCAGCAACGTGGTCGGCAGGGTGGTGCTGAGCGCTCCCGCGGCTCTGGTCGCCAGGCTGGTGCCGAACAACACGAACACACTGCCGGGCGGTGTCGCGTTTACCGCGTAGCTGGCTACGTTCCCGATGGATTGCGTGGGATGCAGGAATGCCGCGTGCGCGGAGCCTGATCGCACAAATTGCGAACTGGCCGCGATCACGTCCACGCCCTGGCCGTAGATGTTCAGAATGCTGAAGGTCAGGGCGTTGCCTTTGCCCGCCGAATCCGTCAGGGTGGCGGAACCCAGGCAGTCCGGTGTCACCGTGTATGTGCCGGTTGCCGTATAGGCCGTCTGCGTCCCGGAAGACGATGTCGTGTAACTGGCCGTTACGTTGCCTTGACCGTCAAACTGCAGCACGCCGGATTCATCGGCGGCGCCCGTCTGCGTAGTTCCGGCCAGCGTGAATCCGCTTGCATTGTAGGTGTATTCGCCGGATAGCGTGGCATTCACGCAGGCATCCGGCCGCGCACTGCCGCCACTGGCGGAATACACGTAAGTGGCGTCCGAGCCGGTGATGTTGAACTGCTTGCCCCCGCTCCATGCCACCAGGTTGAACGTGGCGGAGCTGCCGGTAGCCAGGGTCATAGTGCCGGAGCAACTGGCCGGAAGACTGTAACTGCCCGAGTACGTAAACTGCTTGCCGGTTGCCAGATTCGTGTTGCTGGCGCCGGTCAGCGTCACCTTACCCTGGCCATCGAAGGTCGCTGTTCCATCCCCCTGGAAGCTTCCCAGGAAGGTGCCGCCTGAGGAAATGGCCCGCCCGCTGATGGTGAGTGAATAGGTGCCGTTCAATGTCGAAGCGCCGCATGTGTTGCCGGTCAGAGTATGGGCGGCGCCGAGGAGCATGAACTTCGAAGCCGCCGCGAGCGTGGCCGAAAGATCCGTGTCCGCCGTCGTGTTGCCGGCGGTGACACTCAAGCTCATGGCGTAGGAAGTGCCACCCGAATCGGTGAGCGTCGCCGACCCCAGGCAGGTGGATGCCACCGAGTACGATCCGCTCGCCGTCACCGTATTCGAGGAGGAGCCGGACGCCAGGGTGATGCTCGCCGTCACTTTGCCCTGCCCGTCGAACTGCAACAATCCGGTGCCATCGCCGATGCCGTTTACAGCATTGCCCGAGAGCCCGAATCCCGTGCCCGTAAACGTGTAGGGACCCGAGACCATACCCGTCGAACAGGTGGCCGGCTGGATGCTGCCGCCGCCCGAGTACGAGTATGTCGCGTCGTGTCCCGTCATCAGGAAATCGTTTCCCTGGTTGTAGACGGCCAGGTTCAATGTGGCGCTGCCTCCGGCGGTGATGGTGGCGACGCCGGCGCAGTTGGCCTGCATACTGTACGTCCCCGACCACGCCAGCGGCGCGCCCGCGGATTGAAGCGTGTCCGCGGTGAGCGTCACAGTTACTTTGCTCAGCCCGTCGAAATTCGCCAGGCCGTTGGCCTGGAACACGCTCGTGAACGTTCCCGCGCTGGTGACCTGCCGGCCGGAAATATTCACTGAATAGAGGCCGTTCAATGACGACGAGCTGCAAGTTCCCCCGCCCACCTGCGTTTGAGCCAACAAGGGCGCGGCCACCAGACAGCTAAAGAAGAGACGATTCATGCCAGCATCCTCCGAGCTGAAATTCTATCAGGATCAACCCCGGGTCCCGCCAGTGGTTGCGCTCAGTTTTTAGGACTTGCCGGCTGGTCGGTCACAATCTTTGAGTCCACCGAAAACTTCTTGTAATTGCTCCACTGGATTTCCTGATCCTCGGAGATTCGCTTGACCAACCCCACGCGGCCGCTGCCGCGCACCACCAGGTGCCTGGGCAGCCAGAGTTCCGAGTTCACCTCGCCTTGTTCGAACACCAGGCTGGCGCCGGCGTTGAGGCGCGCCAGGAACAATCCCCAGGAGATGGTGCCGGTGGTCTCTCCCTCTACCTTCGCCCATTGATAATTGGCCTTGTCGATCCAGATGCGGCCGCGGAGTTTCAGTAGCACTTTGGCGTCGCGGCTCTTGGCCTGCGCGCCGGGCCGCGGCGTGCCGGAAACAATCCACACGGGCCGCCCGTCGATGGTGGATTCACCCTCGTAACGCAGATCGAACAACTCGGGTATTTCGGAAAGGAAGGCGAACTCCCGTCTGCGCTGCTTTTCCGCATGCTGCAAGCGCTGCTGTTTTTCGGCGGGCGTCTCGTTATTGAGCTTGCCGGTTTCGCGATCCAGCTTCTTCTGTTCGCCGCGCTGTTCGTCCGGGCTCAGCGGCTTGCCGTCCCGCTCCAGCGTGCGGCGGTACGGTTCCCCGTCCAGGATCAGCGTTTCCCACGTTTCTTTCTTGGTGGATTCCACTTTACCGTGGGAATCGAAGTGGCGTTCCACGGAGCGTGCCTGCCAGGTGTAGTCTTTCATGCGCACCCAATCGAGTTGATTCTGCGCGATGGATTTGCGCACCAACTCGACGGGATCCTGCGCCCAGACCGCCGCCGCGGGAATGAGGGCCAGCAAAGCCAGCCTGCACGGCCTCATACCTCAATGATACGGTATCCCCTATGCCAGGTCTTCGGGCCGGATGGGCAGCCGCCGGATGCGTTTCCCGGTGGCGGCGAACAGCGCGTTGCACACCGCTGGAGCAATTCCGGGAGGGCTGGCCTCGCCGATGCCGCCGGGCGCCGCGGTGCTGGGTACGAGGTACACTTCCACCTTCGGCATCTCGTCGATGCGCAGCACGTCGTACTGATGAAAATTGGTCTGCTCCACACGGCCGCGATCGATCGTGATGCCGCCCTTCAGCGCGGCGGAAAGCCCGAACACGATGCCGCTCTGAATCTGCTGCTCTACACCCGACGGATTCACCACATGGCCGCAATCCACCGCGCAGACCACACGATGCACCTTCACCTTGCCCTTTTCGAGCGAGGCTTCGGCAATCTGCACGGTATTGCTGCCGATATTGTTGGCAACGGAAATCCCGGCGCCATGTCCCGCCGGCAGCGCCTTTCCCCAGCCGAACTTATCCGCCGCCAGTTCCAGCGCCGCCTTCAAACGCGGCGAGTTGGCCAGCAGCCGCCGGCGCAACTCCAGCGGATCTTTGCCGCCTGCCGCGGCGATTTCGTCGAGGAACGATTCGTGGAAGAAAGTATTCTGCGAGTACCCCACGCTGCGCCAGTAGCTCACCGGAATGCCGGGATCCACGTTGTGCGAGCCCACCAGAATATGGGGAATCGCGTACGGCGTATCGGCGATGCCTTCTACAGCCGTGCGCGGCCCGCCGAAATACGTGCAGGCCGTTTGCGAGGCGAAGGCCACCGGCCAGCCATCGGCATCCAACCCCGCAGCGAAGCGCGTGAGCGACGCCGGCCGGTACCAATCCTGCTGCAAATCGTCTTCGCGTGACCATGTGAGCTTCACCGGAATGCCCAGCGCCTTAGAGACCTCCACGGCCTCGCCGATGTAGTCGGCGCGGGCGCGCCGGCCGAATCCGCCGCCCATGTACTTGGTGTAGACCTGCACGTCGTCGGGCTTGAGCCCGGTGATTTTGACGGCTTCGTTGCGCGCGGCCGTCTGGCCTTGTGTGGACGCCCACACTTGGCAGCGGTCGCTGCGCACGTCAGCCACGCAGTTCAGCGGTTCCATGGGTGCGTGGGCCAGGTACGGGACCTCATACACGGCCTCAATCTTTTTGGCGGCGGATGCCAGCGCGGCGGGCGCATCGCCCACCTGACGCTGCGTCTGGCCGGGCTGCTTCGTGATGTCGGCGAAGCTTTGCATGATGCCCGGTGTGCTATATGCGGCGGTCTTGCCTTCGTCCCATTGAATCTCCAGCACGCGCCGGCCCTGCATCGCCGACCAGGTATTGTCGGCCACCACGGCCACTCCGGTGGAAATCTGCACCACGCTTTTCACGCCCGGAACGGCTTTGGCCTTGGCAGAGTCGAAGCCGGCCACCTTGCCGCCGAACACCGGGCAGCGCGCCACCACGGCGTATTGCATGTTGGGCAGGCGCACATCGATTCCGAATGACGCACTGCCATCCACCTTCGAGGGCGTATCGAGCCGCTTCCTGGGCTTCCCGATAATGCGGAACTGCGCGGGGTCCTTGAGCGCCACGCCGGCCGGCACAGGCAGTTTCGAGGCTGCGTCCGCGAGGCTGCCATAACTCAGTTTGGCGTTCGTCGCGGTATTGATCACCGCGTTGTTTTCAGCGCGGCATCCGGCCTTATCCACGCCCCACCTTTGCGCGGCGGCTTGCACCAGCATCTCGCGGGCATTGGCGCCGGCCTGCCGCAGCGATACCCACGAACTGCGGATACTCTGGCTACCCACCACGCCCTGGTTCGGTCCGTACTCGCGGCTCACGCCGGGGAATTCCGTGCGAATTTTCTTCCAGTCGCACTCCAGCTCTTCGGCCAGCAGCATGGAAAGCGATGTCACCGTGCCCTGACCCATCTCAGCCTTATGGATGAAGAGCGTTACGTGGTCGTCAGTGCCCACGTGCACGAAGGCATTCAGTTTGGAATCGGTGGCCGGAGTGTCGGCCTCCAGGCGGAAACCCACCAGCAGGCCGCCGGCGGCCGCCGCGGTAGTGCGCAGGAAGTTGCGGCGATTCAGTTGGAGGCTCACTTGGCGCCTCCTTCCCGCATCATGGCAGCGGCGCGGTGTACCGCTTTGCGAATTCCGTCGTAGGTGCCGCAGCGGCAGATATTGCCCCGCAGGGCTTCGTCGATATCGGCGTCGGTCGGGTTCTTGGTTTTAGAGAGCAGCGCCGCGGCTGTCATGATCTGGCCGCTCTGGCAGTAGCCGCATTGCGGCACGTCCTCTTCAATCCAGGCGAGCTGCACCGCCGTGCTGCGATCCGGCGAGAGGCCCTCGATGGTGGTGACGCTTCTGCCGGCCACGCTCGAAACGGGCAGCGTGCAGGATCGCGTGGGCCGCCCGTCCACATGCACGGTACAGGCGCCGCACAGCGCCATCCCGCATCCGAATTTCGTGCCGGTCAGGCCCAGCGTATCGCGCAGGACCCAGAGCAGCGGCATGGCTGGAACGGCATCCACGGTTTGTGATTTACCGTTCAGAGTGAACTTGACGGCTGGCATATTTCCCTCCTGAGTGCTGTTAGGGAAAGTATACCGCTACTTGCGGGCGAGGCCGTCCACCAGCAGTTTCGCCAAGTCAGAGATCATGACGCTGCCTGGATTGTCGGGGCCCCAGTCCGGCGCGGGGATTCCGTCCACCGTAATCGCCATGGCAATAGGTCCGCCCTGGGAATACACAATGCCGACGTCCGACCGCAGCGCATCCAGCGCGCCGATTTTATTGGCGATCGTGACGGCGGGAAGCTTGCGCCGGATACCGGTGATGTCCTGGCAGCGCTTCATCACCTCCAGCATCTCGCGCGAAGCGTCGGCGCTCACGATTTCCCCGCGGTACAGCTTCTCCAGCATAGTCACCATGTCGCGCGGGGTGGAGACGCCCAGACCGTATTTCTGGTTCTCCGGCAGTTTGCCCGCGGCGGAGACTCCGGCGGGAGGCCCGTTCCCGAGAATCTTGCGCAGCGAGCGGGTGGTCTTGATCCCCAGTTTGTCCAGGTACGCGTTGACGGCGTCGGCGGTGAAGCCCTCCAGCAGCATGTTGGTGGCGGTGTTATCGCTCAGCACCATCATCAGGTGCATCACATCGCGGATGGGTAGTTGCACGCCATCGGAAATCTCGCTGTCCAGGATGCCGGAGCCGCTCACCTTCTCTGCGGCGGTGACCGTCAAGAGGTCGGTCCACTTCGCCTGTCCGCGCGCCACCTGGGCGAAGACGGCCATCATGATGGCGATCTTGATGGTGCTGGCGGTGCGCACCTTATCGGTCTCCCCGATACCGATGGCGGCGCCGCTATCCAAATTCTTCGCGTACAGCGAGACGGTGCCCGGAAATCCGGCGATGCGCGCCTGGAGCGATTCCTTCAGCGCTTGCCCGGGAAGACAGGGCGCGAGCAGAAGTGCGAGTACGGCGAGACGCATGAGACAAATGATAGCTTAGTACAGGTGGCACATCTCTACACCCGTGCGGAGTTGGTGGAGCAGCGCCGGCACTGGAAGCGGGAAGGCAGGATCGTAGTCTTCACCAATGGCTGCTACGATCTGCTCCATCCCGGCCATATCCGCCTGCTGGAACAGGCTCGTTCCCTGGGCGATGTGCTGATTCTGGCGCTCAATTCGGATGCCAGTGTGCGGCGGTTCAAGGGCCCTTCGCGGCCGATCTCGCCGGAACAGGAACGGGCCGAAGTGGCCGTGGCGCTGGAGGCGGTTGACGCGGTCACCCTGTTCGACGAAGATACGCCGCGCGAACTGATCGCCGAAGTGCTACCCGACATCCTGATCAAGGGCGCCGACTGGTCGCACTTCATCGCGGGCAGAGAAGAAGTGGAAGCCGCGGGCGGCAAAGTGATGACCGTGCCCATGGAACCCGGATATTCTACTACGAATATCGTTGAAAGAGCTCTCAGCCAGCCTTGATTCATCCAGCCGTTCGCGACCTATTCCTGGAGTTGGGGCGAGACACCGGTTTTCTCGACGCGGTGCGCCGCCTCTCCGGGGGAGGCAACGCTTCCCTTTCCGGCCTCACCACCACCGCCAAGGCTGTCTATTCGGTGCTGCTGGCTCACACCCTCAATCGTCCTCTGATTCTTGTAGTAGATGGCAATAAACAGGCGGAGGCGCTTTCCGAGGCCGTCAACACATTCTACGAACTGTTGGTGGCCGATGCCCGGACGGGACCGCAACTCCTTCCGGCTCTGGACGTTCTGCCGCTCCAGAACCTTTCCCCGCACGCCGAACTGCTGGAGGAGCGGGTCGTCGGACTCTGGCGCCTGGCGACTCAGCGGGTGCCAATCACCATCCTTCCCGTGCCGTCGGCGCTTTTGCGGATCGAATCCGGCGATTTCTACCGCCAACTCGCGCTGAGACTGCGGGTGGGCGAAGAACTCCCGCTGGATGAGGTGATTGCCCACCTGGAAAGTGTCGGCTATGAGCGCCGGGAGCCGGTGGAAATGGTGGGCGAATACTCTCTGCGCGGCGGAATTCTGGACGTATTTTCGCCCGAGACGCCCAAGCCCATGCGCATCGACCTGTTTGGCGACCAGGTGGAGTCCATCCGGCGGTTCGATGTGGAATCGCAGCGCAGCGTGCTGAAGGTAGAGGATTGCCTGCTACTACCTTTGACGGAGTATCAGAGATCGGCGGCGCTTCTGTTGCAATTACGGGAGTTGCTGGAGGAATCCGGCGTACCGGAACGGGAATTGCCCGCGCCCGGTGAGCCTTTCGCCGGCTGGGAATTGCTGACGCCCATGGTCCGGCCGCACAACTCCTCGGTCTTCTCCCTGGTCGACCGGCCCATCGTGCTTTGGGACGAGCCTGAGCAGGTCCGCGGGGCGGCGGAACGGTTCTGGAAGCGGCTGGAACAAACCCCCGTCTCGCCCATCTACGACCCGGATCGTATTTACTTTCGCTGGGAGGAACTGGAACGCCATGCCGCCGCATCGCCGCAGCTCTCTTTGAAGGAACTGGAGATCGGATGGTCGCGAGACGGCGACGACAACCTGCACATCGCCACCCGCCCCTCGCTGAGCTTTCACGGCAACATGCAAGTGGCGATTGCGGAGGCTCGCAACCTGGTGGAAGCGGGGAACCGCGTGGCCTTCTTCGCGTCCTCCACGGGCGAGATTGAGCGCGTTGCGGACATTCTGAACGAATACGGCGTCGCTTATCAACTCGGGCTGGCTCAAAGCGATTCCACCCCCGCCTACCTGGCGGAACGCGCCTACATGGCTGGCAGCGTCGCTAGCATTTACCTGGTGAAGGGGCAGATCCGGCGGGGCACGGCGTTCCATGATTCGAATCTTGTAGTATTTGGGTCCGAAGACCTGTTCGAGACCTCGGAACTGGTGGCACGGGCTCCCTCTTCCAAGTCCGCCGCCGCGGCTTTTTCCGCCGATCTGATCGACCTCAAGCCGGGCGATTATGTGGTTCACTCCGAACACGGCGTGGCGCAATACCTGGGACTGAGGGAAATCTCACAAGGCGAAGCGCAAGGCGATTACATGCTGCTGGAATACTCCGGCGGCGCCAAGTTGTACGTGCCGTTGACTCGCATGGACCTGGTACAGCGCTTCCGCGGCGCCGGTGAATCCAAGCCGGCGCTGGACCGCATGGGTGGGGCCACGTGGTCGCGCACCAAAACGCGGATCAAAGCCAAAATGCGTGACATGGCGGACGAGCTTTTGAAGCTCTACGCCGGCCGCAAGATGGCGGAAGGCTTTCAATTCTCACTGGATAGCAACTGGCAGCGGGAGTTTGAAGACGCCTTCGAATTCACCGAGACTAAGGACCAGATTACGGCGATTGCCGAGATCAAGCGCGACATGGAGGGGCCGCAACCGATGGATCGGCTGCTGTGCGGCGATGTGGGCTACGGCAAGACGGAGGTGGTGATGCGCGCCACGTTCAAGGCTCTGGGCGATGGCAAACAGGTGGCGGTCATGGCACCTACTACAGTGTTAGCGTTTCAGCATTTCGAGACCTTCAAACGGCGGTTCGCACCGTTTCCCGTTCGGGTTGCCATGTTCAGCCGTTTCCGTTCGCCCAAGGAAATCAAGGAGTCGCTGGTGGAACTGGCGGAAGGCAAGATCGATATCGCCATCGGCACGCATCGGCTGCTCTCGCAGGACGTCGAGTTTCGGGATTTGGGCCTGGTCATCCTGGACGAGGAGCAGCGTTTCGGCGTCAAACACAAAGAGCGCCTGAAGCAGCTAAAGAAAACGGTGGATGTGATCAGTATGAGCGCGACCCCGATTCCTCGTACACTACATATGTCATTGCTGGGCCTCCGTGACATGTCGGTGATCGAGACACCGCCCAAGGACCGGCTCGCCATCAACACCGTAGTGGCGCCCTTTCAGCCGGAGTTGATTCGCTCGGCGGTCGAACTGGAATTGGGACGCGGCGGCCAGGTCTATTTTCTGCATAATCGGGTGGATTCCATCTGGGCGCGAGCGGCGATGATTCAGCAACTGGCGCCGAATGCGCGAATCGGCGTCGGCCATGGCCAGATGGGTGAGGCGGAGTTGGAAAAGACGATGCTTCAGTTCACTCGCCACGAGTTCGACATTCTGGTGTGTACGACAATTATAGAAAACGGTCTGGATATCCCACTTGCCAACACCATGATTATCGAAAATGCCGAGCGGTACGGCCTGTCGGAGTTGTACCAACTGCGCGGACGGGTGGGCCGCAGCAATCGACGGGCGTACGCTTATCTGCTGGTACCGCCCGATACGGAACTGACCGAGATTGCCCGGAAGCGCCTGGCGGCATTAAAGGAATTCAGCGATTTGGGGGCGGGCTTCAAGATCGCCGCGCTCGATTTGGAATTGCGCGGCGCCGGAAATCTGCTGGGCGGCGAGCAGCACGGCCACATCAACTCGGTCGGGTTTGACACCTATGTGCGCCTGCTGGACGAAACCGTCCGCGAGCTAAAGGGCGAAGAAGTAGTGCCAGAGATCCATTCCGCTCTCAATCTGGGGCTGGACATCCGCATTCCACCGGAGTATATCGCCGATGAGAACCAGCGCCTGCGGGCCTACCGGCAAATCGCCAACGCCGCTGACGCCGACGCGAGGGACCGTGCCGAAAAGGAACTGGAGGATCGCTACGGCACACTGCCTGAGGCAGTCCGCAACCTGCTGCACTACTCGGCGCTGAAGACTGTGGCCGAGCAGTTGGGCATCGAAGCGGTGGACCGGCGGCATAACGTGTTGAATATAAAGTTCCACAAGGAGACGCGAGTCGATCCGGCCCGGCTTATGGGGACGGTGGGCAAAAACCGGGGAGCATCCTTCACTCCGGCAGGCGTCTTGCTGTTACCCCTGGATGGTCAGACATCCGCGGGAGACGTGCTGCGATTCCTGTCCGAAAGACTGGCGGAATTGAGGGCGTAGCCCGCGATGGTAAAATGAAAGGACAAGATTATGTCTAGCAGGTTTGTAGTACTTCTGATGGCTGGCGCTGCGTTTGCCACGGCAGCGGATGTTCGCGTGGTAGAAGAGATCGCCGTGAAGGTGAACGGCGACATCATCACGCGCGGCGAACTTACCGAGCAGATGCGCGAGCTGGAAATGTACCTGCGGCAGGAACAGAAGCTTTCGGGACCGGCGCTGCAGTCTGCGTTGCAGGAACAATCGAAGGACATGCTGCGCGAGAAGATCGACGAACTGCTGCTGGTGCAAAAGGGCAAAGACCTGGACCTGAAGGTGGACGCCGATGTGATCAAGCGGCTGGGCCAGGCGAAGCTGGAAGCCATGAAGGCGGATCCGAAGCTGGCGGACGAGGATAAATTCGAAGCGTTCATCCACGAGCAGACCGGGCTGTCCTACGAAGACTACAAACAAAAGCTGACGAACCAGATTTTGACCAGCCGCGTAGTCAGCAACGAAGTCAGTTCGCGGATCGCCGTTCCCGAAGCGGAAATGAAGAAGTATTACGACGACCACCAGGCTGAATTCACGCGGAAGGCGCAGGTGTTTCTGAGCCAGATCATCATCTCGACCGAAGGCAAGACTCCGGAGCAGGTAGCCAACGCCGAGAAGAAGGCCAAGGAAATTGCCGATCGCGCCCGCAAGGGGGAAAAGTTCACCGAACTGGTGTCAGCTTATTCCGACGATCCCGAAACGGCCAAGGCCGGGGGCCAACTGCCTCCTGCCGAAAAGGGGCAACTGCGCGCCGACCTGGATAAACTCGTCTTCTCCGCCAAAAAGGGAACGGTTCTCGACCCGATCAAAGTGGATGCGCCGATTCACGGATTTCTCATTTTGAAAGTGGAAGAGCGGTATGAGGAGGGCTTGGAATCGTTCGAAGAAGCCAAGGACCAGATTCAGGACGTCCTGGCGCGCCCCAAGATGCAGCCGAAGTTCCGCGAGTATCTGACCAAGCTTCGCCAGGACGCCTTCCTGCAAATCAAGGACGGCTACGTGGATACCGGCGCCGCGCCCGGCAAGGACACGAGCTGGCACGATGTGACGGCGCTGAAGCCGCAGACCACCACCAAGGAAGAAGTGGCCGCGCACCTGAAACAGGGTCCCATCAAGCTGATGGGTTTCGTGCCGATTCCCGGGACTCACAAGAAGGTGAGTGACGACACTGACACGACGCCGAGCACGGCGAAGGACGAATCCGGCAAGAATCCACAGGGTCCGCAGACCGCCGTTTCGGCGGATAAGGTGAAGGTTGCAAAAGCGGAAAAGCCTCCGAAGCCGAAGGTGGAACTGCCGCCCCTGCCGCCCATCAAACAATGAAATCTCCTTTCGTGAAGGAACTGGAGCCGAACAAGGTCATCACCACCTCTTTCCTGGTTCACTCCAAAGAAATCCGCCAAAAGAAATCGGGAGAGCTGTACCTCTCTTTGCTGCTGGGCGACCGCACCGGCGAACTCGACGCCAAGATGTGGGACAACGTGGCGGAAGTGATCGACAGCTTTGACCGCGACGATTTCGTGAAGGTCAAAGGACTGATCCAGGTGTTTCACAATCGCCCGCAGTTGACCGTCCACAAGATGCGGCGGATGGACGACAGCGAAATCGAATTCGGCGATTACTTCCCCTCGTCGCGGCGCGATCCCGACCAGATGTGGAGCGATCTCCGCGGCGTGGTGGAAGGCATCGGCAATCCGCACCTGAAGAGTTTGCTGAACGCCATGCTGGACGATCCGGACATCGCGATCCGCTATCGCCGGGCGCCGGCGGCCAAGACCATCCACCATGCCTACCTGGGCGGACTGATCGAGCACGTGCTGTCGCTGTGCACCCTGGCGAAGGCGGTCGGTCCGCATTATCCGCAGGTGGATTGCGACCTGTTGCTCACCGGCGTGGTGCTGCACGATATCGGCAAGATCTACGAGCTGAATTACGAACGCGGCTTCTCTTATTCCAACGAAGGGCAACTGATCGGGCACATCAATATCGCCATGCGCATGGTAGCGGACAAACTGCGCGGGCTGGCGGATTTTCCGCCACTGTTGCGCACACTGGTGGAGCACATGATCCTGAGCCATCACGGGCAGCTCGAATTCGGTTCGCCCAAAGTGCCGCAGTTTCCGGAGGCGGTGCTGCTCCACTACCTGGACGACATGGATTCAAAGATGGAGTGCATGCGCGCGCTGATTGAAAACGACAGGCAGGTGGACGGCTGCTTTACCACGTTCAATGCCGCGCTGGAGCGGTCGGCGCTCAAGAAGGATCGCTATCTGAATCAGGCGGCGGAGACGCGGGCGCCGCGCCCTCCCGCGCGCCCCGTGGATCCGGAACTCGCCGCCGAATCCGGGAAACCCGTGGCGCCTCCCGCCGCCGCGATGCACCCGCTGTTCGCGCCGAAACCGGATTCGGCGTTTGCCGATAAGCTGAAACAGGCGTTGCACTCCAATGGGCCCAAACAGGAAAGTTGATGCCGAAATCCGCTCGCGATGTTCCTCCACCTCTTGAGCTGTTGTGCCTGAAGGCGCTGTGGTCGTTGCAGCAAGGCCGGGTCAAAGACGTGCAGGCGATTGTGTCGCAGACGCGTCCCCTGGCCTATACCACCATCATGACGGTGCTCGACCGGCTGGTGCACAAGGGCAAACTCACGCGGCAGAAGGTGGGCCGCGCGTTTCTGTATTCTCCGCAGACGCCGCGCGATGAGATGCGGCGGGCCGCCATACGGGAACTGGTGGACGGTTACTTCGACGGTTCGGAGGAGCAGTTGATCGCATTCCTTCGCGGCGCCGGACATGCGGCAGCGGCAGTGGTTGGCGGCGCGCCCACCACGGTTGGCGAAGACGACGCGCGCATCGATACGGTGCTGCTCTAGCATTGTTCCACCTGCTCTCCACACTTTTCGGCGGCGCGTTCACGCTGGCGGCGGCGTACGGGTTGGGCGGGATTCTGTTACGGCGGCTGGCCGCGCCGCCGGAGATCCGCCTGGCCATCGGAGCCGCCGCCGAAAGTGCGGTGGTGTTCGTGCTGCTGCTGTGCCATGCGGCCATCTGGCCGGTGTTGCTGGCGGTGGGGGCGTGCGGCATCGCGGCAATCCGGTGGCACCGGCCGGCCACGCAGGAGACATCGTCCGCGCCGTCAAGACCGATCGCCTATGCGGCCTGGGTCATCTTCGCGGGCTACGGAATGTTCTACCTGGTGAATGCGCTGGCGCCGGAAGTGCAGCCGGACGGCATCACTTATCATCTCGGATTGGCTTACGAATATGCCCGTCTGGGCGGCTTCCCGGATCGCGTCCGCTTCTATGACCTGATCCCGCAGGGCATGGAAATGTTGTTTACCATGGCCTTCCTGTTCGGCCGGCACGCCGCGGCCAAGCTGGTGGAATTCGGAGTGAGCGCGGCGGCGGCGCCGCTGATTTTCCGCGTGGGCCGGCGGCTGGGAATGAGCGAAACGGGGTCGCTGATGGTGGCTGTTTTCTACTGGACTGCGCCGCTGGTGGGGCTCGCGGGCTCTTCCACCTACAACGATGCCGCGCAGGTGTTCTTCACCCTGGCCGCCTTCTACCTGCTGCTCACCTGGCGTGAGACGGGCGATGCGCGTTACCTGCTGCCGGCGGGGGTGCTGGCCGGGTTTTGTTACGCGATCAAATTCCCGGGCATCTTCGCTGTGGCGGCGGCGGTGTTGTTCGTTGCCGTTTCCGGGCGGAGCCGGCGTTGGCGTGACGCGGCTCTGCTGGCGGCGGGAATCGCTCTGGCGGCGGGGCCGTGGATGGTGCGCAATGCGCTGCTGACCGGCAACCCGATTGCGCCTTTGGGGAACTCCTTTTTCCCCAATGCGTATTTTCACCTGCGGAGCGACCGCGAACTGGCCGAAGGGATGCGGTCGCTGCACGGTATTGCGCCGGCGCAGGTTCCGTGGCAACTGGCGCTGGGAGACGGGCTCTCTGGGACCTACGGTCCGCTGCTGCTCCTGCTGCCGCTGGGCCTGCTGGCGGCGCGCCGGCGGGAGGGCCGCGTGTGCCTCATCGCGGCGGCGATTCTGGCGGTCCCCTGGTTCAGCAATACCGGCGCGCGCTTCCTGATGCCGGCGGTGGTGCTGGCGGCGTTTGCCCTGGGCATGGTGCTGCCGGCAAAGGCTGCCTGGGCGGCCATCGCCGTGCAGGCCCTGGTGTGCCTGCCGCCTTTGTTGAACGCATGGCAGCCCGCTTACGCATTCCGCCTGCACGAGCTGCCGTGGAAAGCCGCGCTGGGAATCGAGACCGAGGAGCACTACCTGCAGCACCACACCAACGAATACAACGTGGCACGCATGGTGGAGCACGACACTCCGCCGGACGCCGGCATTTTTTCACTGATGCCGGTGGCCACGGCGTATGCGGCGCGCGATGTATCGGTAGCCTGGCAATCGGCGGAGGGCGACCGCCTGGTGGACACGCTGCGGCTGGCGGCGAAATACAAGGAGGATCCGCTTTCCGATTGGACCGCGTCGTGGCCGCTGGCCAGTTTGCGGGCGCTGCGATTCCGTTTGCCGCAAGGATATCCGGCCGAATGGGACATCGCCGAGGTGCGGCTGTTGTCGGGCGAGGACCGGATCTTCAACAGCCCGTCGTGGAGCCTGCGCGCGTGGCCGAACTTGTGGGAGGCGCCACTGGCGTTGGACAATCGCCGCTCGACGGTGTGGCGCACCTGGCAACCGGCGCGGGCGGGAATGTTTTTCGAAGTGGACCTGGATCACCCGCAGAATCTGAGCGGGGCCATGCTGACGGGGCACTCGGCGGCATACGGCGTTCCCCTGGATGTGTACGGGCAGCGGGGAACGGACCGAACGTGGCGCCTGCTGACCGATCGCGCCACAAGTGCCGTCCGGCCGCTGGAGAACCTGCGTTTGGAGGCGACGGCGGTGGTCCGCCGGGCGGGCTATCGATATCTGCTCGTGCCGCTGGGGAATACGGGCCACGGGCCGCTGGGCTGGCAGTTGCTGGCGGAGGCGCCCGAGTGGGGGCTGGAAATCGCCGGCAATGCCGGGCCGAACATCCTGTTCAAATTAAGGTGATCGATGATAGCCGTATGCAGTGCCAGGAAAAGAAGGATCTGCAACAGAGATGCACGGCTGCCTGGGACGCCTATGCCGCGGAGGCGGGGCGTAACGGATTTTCCATCACCCGCAATGGCGCGATCCAATATCCTTCGATTAGCGAAGTCATGGCACGGGCGGTAGATCCGGCAGGCAGGGTACCCCCAGCGAATTACGCCTCCGTGGTCCGCCTGCGCGGCGAGCATCTGGCCGCGTCCAGGGAGTTGAGCCGGCACCTGACGCGGCACCGCTGCTAGTGCTAGTCCAAAGGCTGACGTCAATCTGTTCAGTCAGACCGCCGCCGAGGGACGTGTGGCTCGCGCGGCCAGGTGCGGTGCCGCCTGCCAGTCCTGCCAGTCGGACACTCTGCCCGCCGGGCACACGGAGCGGTATCGTGTGAGGGGATGAAGGTCAGGGATCTGATCCGCCTACTCGAGTCCTCGGGTTGGCGGCTCAAAGCGGCCATTCAACGAGTTGCGCGCGATCCGACCGGAACCTGTCGGCGAGTGATCATACCTCTTGATCGATGGCGCCACACTCTCTATTCGCCGCGCCGCAGATGCCATAGCTTACACTCAAACTACATGCTCAACCAGGGCTATGCCTACACCACAATCATCGGCAGCAAATACCATGGACAAACGCTGCTCTCCCACTTGGCAAGCCTTTACTCCCACTCAACCCCGCAAGCCTGGCAACAAACACTGAACAACGGCGAAGTCACCCTCAACGGCGTCACCGCCACCGGAAGCGAATCGGTCACTTTAGGCCAAACCCTTGTCTGGAACCGTCCACCCTGGATCGAACCAGACTCCCCTCAGCACTTCGAAGTCCTGTTTGAAGACCCCCATCTATTGGCCGTCAACAAACCCAGCGGGCTGCCCACCCTCCCCGGCGGCGGCTTCA
>JARLGM010000052.1 GCA_031292755.1 Candidatus Sulfopaludibacter sp. | reverse complement strand
GAGATGTTCCGTCGATCCCTGCCGGACGGCCCTTCGCGACAATGCCTCGATCGACTTTCGAATCGGCTCACCAAAGTCCTCGCAGAAACCCGCAAGCTCAGCCCACCCGAATAACGGGCAGAGATTGGCCGGATAAGTCCCGAGATCATCTCTCTCAACTATTCCGGCGAGTCGGCCAACTATCCGTGGCTGATTGAAGCCATCACCAAAACGAAGGCCGAAACGCGTGCCCATGTCCCGGGCGCAGCGAGCAGTTCTCTTCAGATTAGTTCCGGCCACGCCGGATGGCCCGCCAAACTCGCCGCATCACCTGCTCGACGAGCCGGTCAAAGGGCTCGATGCCGTTCCAGGGTTCGCAGCGGCCAAAGATCCTGGCATAGTGGACATCCAGGCCGGCGATGTAGGTCCAGGACGTATATTTGGTGGTACGCCTGCGCAATCCGGCAGCTTCGGAAGCCGAGAGGCGAATCGAAAATGGGCTTGTTCCAGGCATAGTGACACACCTATTCCCGAATCCCACAAGCGAGCCGCACAAGCTACAAATGATACGTCGGCGATTTCTGAAACGGTGTAAACGGTGTACGTAATACTTAGTTAAGTTAGAAGTAGTGGCGCCAGGTCATGTACCCGATCAGGGTTTTGGCGTCCTCGATTTTTCCATCGCGAATCAGGCCGGCCAGTTCCCTGCTGGTGAACCAACGTGTTTCGATGCGTTCATCATCCATGGGAGTGGCTGTGCCGGCGGTCAGACCGGTGGCCAGAAAGATGGTCATGCGCTCCTGTACGAAGCCGGGGCTGACGAAGAAAGAAGCCAGTTTTTTCCAGGTGCGCGCGCGGTAACCGGTCTCTTCGATGAGTTCGCGTTTGGCCGCCTGGAGGGGCTTCTCGCCGGGATCCAGGCGACCGGCCGGCAATTCCCAGAGATACTTTTCAGCGGGAAGCCGGTATTGACGCACCAGCAGAACGCGCTTCTTTTCGTCCACCGCCATCATGACGGCCGAACCGGCGTGACGCACGATGGAGCGCTTAATCTCGAAACCGGTTTTAGGATCGACGGCCTCGTCTTCGGTCACGCGAAAGAGGCTGCATTTGTACACTTCTCGGGAGGATGTGGTTTTCATGATTTTGCGTGAATCGCGGCGGCGAACCGGCCGGCCGGTAGCGTATTCATAATGTCGTTCGGTCCCAGCCAGCCACGCCGCGCCGTGACGACGCCGTAGCGCATCAAGCCCAAGTGCTTGGGATGGTGCGCGTCGGTGGAGATAGTGAAGCGCGCGCCCTTGGCCTTCGCGGCACGGATCAGCGGGCCGCTCAGGTCCAGCCGTTCGGGGCTGGCGTTGATTTCCAGCCAGACGCCGCGCTTCACCGCTTCGGCGGCGACGCGGTCGAAATCGAACGGGAAAGGTTCGCGCTGCAGCAGCAGGCGTCCGGTGGGATGGCCCAGGATGCGCAGGCTGGGACATTCGAGGGCGCGCAGCAGACGGTCGGTCATCTCGGCAGATTCCAGATTCATGTGGCTGTGTACGCTGCCGATCACGAGATCCAGCTCCGCCAGGGCATCGTTGGCCAGGTCCATGGCGCCGTCTTTGAGAATGTCGCACTCGATGCCGGAGAAGATCCGGATGCCCAAGCCGTTGCGATTGAGTTCGCGAACCTGCTTGGCGAACGCGACAACGCGAGCTTCGTCCAGGCCGTTGGCCATGGCCAGCGCCTTGGAATGATCTGTGATGGCGACGTATTCGTAGCCGCGGTTGCGCGCCGCCTCCACCATTTCTTCGAGGGAGGCGCGGCCATCGGTTTCGGTGGTGTGCATGTGGAGATCGCCGCGAATCTGCGCGAGTTCCACTAGCTCCGGCAGGCGATTCTCGAGGGCCGCCTCAATCTCCCCACAATTCTCGCGCAGCTCGGGCGGAATCCAGGGCAGGGCCAGCGCGCCATAAACTTCCTCTTCGGTAGCGCCCGCGACTTTGCTGTCGTCTTCCACCCGGAAAAGGCCGTACTCGCTGAGCTTCAGTCCCATTTTGACGGCGCGGGTGCGTATGGCCACGTTATGGTCCTTGCTGCCGGTGAAATACTGCATGGCCGCGCCGAATGTGTCAGGCGGCAGGGTGCGCACATCCACCTGCAATCCTTCGCGCCCCACTTTGGCGCTGGCCTTATTTTCGCCGCGGCTCAACACCTCCTCCACGCGCGGGAACGCGGCGAAGCGATCCAGGGCGCCGTAGGGCGAGGGTCCGGTGACCAGCAGGTCCAGGTCGCCCACGGTTTCGCGGCCGCGGCGCAGGCTGCCGGCAGGGGTTATGGCTTCCACACCGGGCGTCTCCTTGAGATAGGCGGTAAGCTCTTCAGCCATGGCTTCCGCGTAGCTGAGAAGATACCGGCCGCTGCGCATGCGATATTGCGCGATGGAACGGAGCACCTTCTCTTCGAGCTTGGCGCCCATGCGCGGCAGCACGCGGAGTTTTTGTTCGGTGCAGAGACGCTCCAGCTCGTCCATGGTACTGACGCGGTAGTGTTCGAAGATGAGGGCGATGCTCTTGGGACCGAGTCCCTGAATCTTGAGAAACTCGAGCGCGGTGGGCGGAAATTTTTGCAGCAGCAGATCGCGCCGCTCGCAGGAGCCGCGTTCGATGAGCTCAGCCAGAACGACGGCCAGCCCTTTGCCGATGCCGGGGATGTCGGTGACTTTGCGTTCGGGGTCACGCAGAATGTCCTGGATGCGCTCGGGGTATCCTTCGGCGGCGGTAGCGCCGTTGCGATAGCTGCGGATGCGGAAGCCGTCTTCGCCGGCGATCTCCATCAGGTCGGCCGTTTCCCATAACAGGTGCGCGATTTCCTTGTTCTCCAAGCGGTGACCCTCGCTTCAATTTTGGCACACGCCGCGGGACAGCTATCCTGGAGGTTCCGATGCCCGAGGGATCGTATCTTTATTGCGACGTCAGTCTGCCGGTGCCGCTCGACCAGCCGTTCACTTACGCTCTGCCGGAGACTCTGCGGCATCGCGTGCAGCCGGGCAGCCGGCTGGTGGTGCCGTTCGGGCCGCGCAAGCTGACGGGTGTGATTCTGCGGTGCCATGACGAAAAGCCCGCGATGACGGCCCGCGAGGCTTTTCGCCTGATCGATTCGCAACCGGTGCTCGACGGTGAATTGATGGCGCTGGGACGGTGGATCGCCGGATACTACTGCGCCCCTCTGGGCGACGTGCTGCGCGGCATGCTGCCGCTGGCTTCGGAAATCCGGCGGGGCAAGGTTTGGTCGCTCACCGATGCGGGGCGCGACGCGGCCCGGCAGTTGCTGCTGGATTCGTCGCCGGACGACCCGGTGGCGCAGATTCTGCGGATGCTGGAAAAGCGCCCGCTCTCGGCGGCGTACCTGGCCAAGGCGATGCCGCTGGCCGATAAAGCTCTGCGCGCGCTGGAACGTAGGCGATTCATCGTGGCCGAGCAGGTACAGACCGAACGCGACCCGCTGCGCGCGCCGGCCGAACGGCTGCGCGTGGAACTGGCCTCCGCGGGAGCCACCGCCGAGGTCAAGCTCAACAAGCCCGAGCGGGAACTGCGCGCCTTTCTGGAGCTGCATCCGGGCTCGCACAACGTGAAGGAATTGGAGGCGATGATCGCCAATGCCAGTCCGGCGGCGCGCTCTCTGGCGCGCAAGGGAATTGTCACCCTGCAAGCCGAGACAGTGTCTATGACCGCGGGGACGGTGCGCGCACCGCATACGCTGAATCCCGCCCAGCAGGCGGCTTACGACCAGATTCGGGAGGCGCTGAATGCGGGGGAGTTCCGCACGTTTCTGCTGCACGGCGTCACCGGTTCCGGCAAGACCGAAGTGTATCTGAAGGCGATCGACACGCTTCCGGAAGGTGCGGGCGCGCTGCTGCTGGTGCCGGAGATCGCGCTGACTCCGGCGATGGCGGGGCAGTTCTTCTCACGATTCGGCGACCGCGTAGCCATTCTGCACAGCGCCTTCACCGATACGGAGCGCACCGAACAGTGGCGGCGGATTCGTTCGGGAGCCGCGTCGGTGGTGGTGGGGACGCGGTCCGGGGTGTTCGCTCCGGTGCGCAACCTGAAGCTGATTGTAGTGGATGAAGAGCACGACGGCAGCTACAAGCAGGAGGAAAACCCGCGCTACAACGGCCGCGACGTGGCCATTGTACGGGCGCAGGGGGCGGGCGCGTGCGTGGTGCTGGGATCGGCCACGCCCAGCCTGGAGAGCCGCTACAACGCCGAGCGCGGCAAGTATACGCTGCTGGAACTGCCTGGCCGGATCGAGGCGCGGCCGATGCCGGCGGTGCAACTGATCGACATGCGGGAAGAGTTCCTGGAGACGCGCAAGCACGAGACGTTTTCGCGCAAGCTTCTGGAGGCGATCGGCGGACGGCTGGAGAACGGCGAACAGACCATCGTGCTGTTGAACCGGCGCGGCTTCTCCAGTTTCGTGGCCTGCCGGTCCTGCGGCGAGCGCGTCCAGTGCATCAACTGCTCGCTCACGCTCACCTTTCACAAGCGCGACCGGCGCCTGTTGTGCCACTATTGCGGATACGCCGAGAAGGTGCCCAGCGCGTGCCCCAAGTGCGCCAGTGAGCACATCTACTTTCTGGGGCTGGGATCGGAAAAAGTGGAGGAGGAGTTGCATCGCGCGTTTTCCACCGCAAGGATCGCGCGCCTGGACCGCGACACGGTAACCGGCAAGCGCCATTACGAGACGATTCTGCAGGAGTTCCGCGAGGGCAACTACGACGTTCTGGTGGGCACCCAGATGATTGCCAAAGGCCACGATATTCCCAACGTCACACTGGTGGGCGTGGTCTCCGCCGACGTGGGGCTGGCGATGCCTGACTTTCGCGCGGCGGAGCGCACCTTCCAGTTGCTGACTCAGGTGGCCGGACGCGCCGGGCGCGGCCACGTGCCTGGAATTGTGCTCATCCAAACCATTAATCCCGACCATTACGCCGTACGCATGGCAGCAGCGCAGGACTACCAGGCCTTCTACGAAAAGGAACTGCACTTCCGGCGCATGATGCTGTATCCGCCGTTCAGCGCCATGGCCAACGTGCTGGTGCGCAGCGAAAAGAAGGAGCTGGCGATGAGGATGAGTTCGGAGTTGAACATACTGCTCCAACCGCCGCCGGAGAAACTGCGGATCATGGGTCCGGCAGAGGCTCCGGTGCCGCGGCTGAAGAACGAGTATCGCTACCAGTTCCTGATCAAGGCTGCCAGCCGGAAGTCCCTCAACGAGCTGCTGCGGAAGATCCGCGCGTTTGCCGTGGCGCAGAAGTGGGGCGCCACGGCGTTAGTGATCGACGTCGATCCGCTGACGTTGATGTGAGCTTAATTCGCGAACAACCCTTGAAACTCGGGACTGCCGATGAAGCCTTCGTTGGGAGTGCCGAGTCCCAGCATCGACATCCGCGCGCTGAATCCCGCGGTCCCCTGGAACAGAACGCCGGGGCCACCGCTGTTGGCCGCGCCGGTCCAGAAGCTCAGACCGCCGGCGTCGGGATCCCGGCCCAGAATGACGTAGTAGAGCATCTGCGCGTAAAGGCCATTGGTGTGATCGATGGTGAAAGTTCCCGTGCTTTGAAATTCATTGTTGGCCGCGCCGATACTACTTCCGGCCGGATAGCCGATCAGCGTTTGGAACCAGGGTGCCAGTCCCGCCGAGGTGGCGCTGGCGATTTCACCCGACAGCGGCGGCCGGTTGAGCAGGTTCTGGTACAGGTTGGTGGCCGTGTAGTTGGCATTTATTAGCGAGGTGAAGAGCCCGGAGACGGTCTGCGATCCGGTCCGGATTGCCGACACCGCAGTGGCGTACTGGGCGTAGGTGGGCGGAACTCCCTTGGCCGCCTGGTACGCCGCCATCACCGCGAAATCGCTGCCAAAGGCCTCGGGGCTGGTCAGAAAGTCGTCCGCCATTTGTCCCAGAGGCACGGTGGAGAGGCTGGTCCAGAAGGTGAAGCCGCTGATGTCGGGATCGCGGCCCAGTAGCCCCTGGTACAGTGCGTATACTTGGCGGTATGTAAGACTGTCGCCCGATCCGGCTTGCGTCAGCGAATAAGAGGCCGACGCCGCTCCGCTGGTGACCGTCACCGTGGCGGCTCGCTGTGTAGTGTGGACGTTAGTGAACACGGTGAGTTGGACCGTGCCGATACCGCTACCGGTAGCCCCCGAAATGACGTGAACGATGGATGGATCGGAGGACGTAGCGGTCCACGCCCCGCAGGTTCCGCTGGGCGTCACCACGATGCTCAGGGGTGCTTCCGGATTGAAACCGCAGGTGTTCTGGGTGGGGTCCGGGCAAGCCGCCGCACTGGAGGTGCCGGTGGCAGGCAGGCTCGCGGCGGGCGGGGCCAGGCTCAGGGAGCAAAGAGCGGTGCCCATGGTGACCGGTCCGGAATCGGCGATGCGCGAGTTATTGGTTTCGTCCAACTCGGTGACTGCCTTGCCGGAATCGGCCATAGCCGCCAGATACCAGGTGCCCGGGTTGAGATTCGACGGCACTGCGACAGAAACAGAACAGATGACCGATGTGCCTGATGCCAGACTCGCAATGTTGCATCCGGCGGTGGTATCGGTAGCCGTGGCCTGAGCAAAACTGGCGGAGGGCGAGAAATAGAACTCCACGCGGAATGGTCCGGCACTGGCGGCGCCCTGATTGAGCACCGTGGTGGAGAGGCTGACGGTTCCGCCCGGATTCCCGGTAACCGGGCCGGTGAGCGACGTGAGAACGAGATCCGGCAGGGAAGCCTGACAGCCGGTGATCGAGAACAGAGGTTGCGGGCTGCCGTTGGCCGCAAAGCGCGGCAGCGGTAGCGAGGTGCTGGTGGTGTGGGCGGTGCCGTCGGTAAATGCCGGAGGAGCGGGGGCGAGAGATCCGGTGAACGTGGCGGACGTGCTGGTATTGTTGGCCGCCTGGACCCAAACGAGAAAATCGAAATTCTGTAGGGAGGAAGTATTGGACTCCAGCACTTCCCAAACCGCCGTAGCCGAACCGCCGGTCACGTTAAGCTCGACGACGGGAATGTTATTCAGCGTGCCGGTTTGCGTGGACGGTATGAAGGGCAGCATCTCGTCCCTCACCAGGCGCGCGATGGGTCCGCTGGCCGGGACTGACGGGACGCCGCCGGAGAAGGTCACCGGAAGCGCGCTGACAAAAACCCGCGTGCCGGCGAGGATATGATCGATCTGGGCGCGCAGCCGCGTGCCGGCGCTAGCGAGCCCCACGGTCGAAAAATCAACCACGGGGGCGCTCAACGTGGGAGAGTAGAACCGGCTCTCCGTGGTCAGCGCCACCGAACTGCCTGGAATGCTCTGCGCCACGGGCAGGGGAGAAGTATCGTTGTCGGCGAAGGGCGCCGCGGTGCGTGGCAGGAACGCCGTGCCGAAGAGCGAAGAGAAGCGCACAACTCCAGCCTGCTGCGGCGCGTCCGAAGGGCAGGTGGCAAATGTCGATCCGCTGGGCGCGGCGGCGGAACCATCGGCCTTGCGCACCGAGCTGGCAAGGCTCGGCGAGACGGACGCCACCGGCGTGGTCGCGTTGGTGACGGTCAGCGAGCCCACCGAGACGGTCCCGGATACAATTCCGGGGGTGCTTCCGGAAGCCGCAACGCCCGATACATCGGTCCGGACGTTGGTGATCCGCAGGATTCGGGAACTGCCGAGGGGCGCCGGATCGATGGGCACGCCGGGGAACGTCACGACGTTTCCGGAAATCCGTCCAGGGAACACGTTGGGCCGGCCCGTGCTTCCGCTGTAGGTACCGATGCCGGTCCCGGTTCCGGTGATCGCGCAGATTCCGGTGGGATCGTTGCAAGCTAGTAGGGCGGACGGGGAACCCGGCAGGCCGGTTGTCGGCTCATCGACGATCAGCAGGGCTTCGGACCAGTTGCTCGCGTACGAGCGGCTGGTGACCGCCGTGGTGAGAGTCAGTTGGACGTCGTAAGCCGTGATGGCAGTGCCGGCGGCGGTGGGAGTCCCCCCGGTGCAGGAGAGCAGCGAATCGCCGATGAATTCGCCTATGCCCTCGTTGCGCACTATGGGCGCCGCATTGTAGTTGGCGCATTGCAGGGCGCCGGCTCCGGAGGAGGCACCCGTTACCGTCAAGACTACCGGGATGGTGACCGGCGCGAAGGCTGCGGTGGTCGATGTCAGGACGATGCTGTACTGGTAGACCCCCGCCACCGCCGGGGGCGTAATGCTCAACTGCACGGTGGATGGAGTCGTACTCGAGGCGGCCGACAACGAGAGCACCCCCAGGCCGGACGCCGGGGCGATGTTGTAGGGCAGCGCCGCACCGGTGCTGGCCACCTGGATATTGACGGGCGCGGGCGCGGCCGAGCCGATCTGGTAGGAGACGGAAATGCCCGCCGGCGATGCCGTGATGCACGCACTGGCGGCGCAGGATGCTTCATCCGCCGAAACATCGGCGAACCGCGGTAAGGGTGAAGTGACATCCGCTGTGGCAACGCTGCTGGTCGGCCCGAGTTCGCCGGTCACCGCCGCCGTGCCCGTGGGCGTAGCGGCATAGGCGACGACAAGCCCGAACTTGTATGTCTCCAGCGACGCCGGGTCGGAACCCAACACTTCCCACGCGACGGTTCCCGCTCCGTTCACCAAGGTCACGGGTGCGATTCCTACCGTGGCGCTGCCGATCTTTATCGTCGTGGTCTGGGCTACCGCCGTATACGGTCCGCTGCCCGAAGCATCGGTGGCTGTTAGCAGGGCGGAAGTGGCGCCGCTGGACGGCAGGGGGGCCGTGGTCACGAAAAGCTTGACGCCGTCCGGAACGTTCGAAAACGTCGCCATTAGCCTGGTGCCCTGGGTGGCCAGGTCGGTTGAATTCAATCCGTTCGTAGTCACGGTGCTGACGTAGTAGCCGGACTCGGTATGGTAGTCGATACCGGGCATACTCTGGTCGGCCAGAGCAGTAGGAGCGGCCAAAGTGGTGGCTGTATTGCGCCGGCGAAAGCTCTGGTTGAATCCTTCGGTGAATACCAACTGGTTGGTCAGGACGCCGGTCGTTGCCGTGCCAGAAGCGGCAAGGGCGGAATTCAGGGACGCCTGCGTCAGATCGATCCCCGCCAGGGTGCCGGCGGCGTCTTGCAGAGTGAAGCCGAGACCCGGAGCCTTGGTCCCGACCAGTACGGACCCGGTGAGTCCCTGGCCGAAGTGGACGGCCGCTCCAACGGTTGTGCCATGCAGATCCCGGGCGTCCGTACGGATGTTCGTGATGCGATAGGTTTTGTGATTGATGGGGACGTTGTAGAACGTAACCTGCGAGGCGCCAGTCTGCACCCCTGTAAAAAGGTTCGTCCCGACGACAGTCGAAAAAGGTTCATCGATCAGGAGGATGGCTTCCGAAAGGGTAGAGTTCTGCCCCAGAAGGTGGCTGGTGATCGCAGCCGCAGTGGCGTCCGACGCGCTGCTCAAGTCAACAACGAGATTGGCCAAGCCACTCGTGTTTCCGGAACAGGTTATTACGACGTCGGCAACCGGCTCGGCGAGACCTTCGGCGCGGAGGATCGCCGGAGGATTGGAGTTGATCCGGCACGCGCTCCCCTGAGCCGAAGCGATTGACGCGAAGAGTACTGACGTGAGAAGAACAGCGGTTTTGAGCATTCGGAACCTTTCCAGAATTGTTGCCTGGAGTAGACAAGTTACTGGCGTTCTCGGGCGGGAACGCGGGCCTCACTGTAGTACTACAGAGAAATAAGATAATAATACCATTAATTCATAAAAACAAGCATGATCCGCCACGGATTCTAATAGAACCCCCGATCATCCGGATCTGGCTAATTATTTCCCGTAGTGTCCCTATAGAAATTCAGCGATCCGCTCCAGCACCCGTTCGGGCTTATCTCCATTGCTGTCCACTACTCCCACACGAAGCTTGAGCAGCGGCCGGACGGTCTTTCCATTGTGTAAGCAGGCGTAGGATCCACCTAAGTGTTCGGCGATGAATTTTCCGTGGTTGACGGTATCGGACTTGGATTTGGGAAGGATGGCGACAAAATCCTCCTCCGCCCAGCGGCCAATGATGCATTGCTCGGGCAAGCTGTTTTTCAGTCTTTTTGTAAAGGCTCCGGTCAACTCCGATGAAACCTCGCGGCTGAAACTCGCCGCCGCCATTCGCAGGCCGCCTGCCTTGACGAGTAAAAGACAGTAACCGCCGGAGTGCGACCGGATCCTGTCTTCCATTTCAGCGCGATTAAATAACTTAGTCAGGTCATCAATGGAGGCCGCCGCCTCCATGGCGTCGATCCGCTGGTGCAGCATCCGGATCTCGGTGAGAAACTGGGAGAGCGTGATCTGGTTCTGCTTTCGAATCTGCTCGATGCTCTGCTCAATGGTGTTCACCGCTCCCGCCAGCGAATCGCGTAAGCCGTCGTCGGTGGCTCGCGCGATGGCCCGCAGTTTGAGCAAAGCGCCGCGCAACTGGGCTTCGTGATCGTCATCGCCCTGGGTCATGGCTTCGGTGATTTCCTGAAGCGCCCTTGCAGTCCCAGCCAGTTCGTCGCGGATTTTCGCCAGGTATTGCGCGGCTTTATCCCGATAGTCGCGCAGCAATCCGCGCAACGTCGCGCGACTTTCCGTCAACACCTCCGTTTCCCCTTGAGCGACATGGTCGACCAACGCGTTCAGGTAGTCGCGGTGCGGCGCGGTGATTTGCGGATCCAGCTCAATGGCATAATGGGACGCGTTGCGGAGTGCATTCACGTAGCAATCCAGCGCAAGATCCCGGTCCTGGTGACAACGCTCCAGTTCGCTCAGGTTTTTTCGAATCGAGATCATTTCCAGCGATGCTCAGAGATACCATCGGCGGGGCGCAGGAAAAGCTTTACTTTCTCTTTTTGTTCGCCAATAATACAAGGAGGAGGTTGCGGCAGGCAGACTAGCTATGGCACTCACCAAGCGGCAGAAGCAGGTGCTCGACTTCATCGCCAGATTCGTCGACGAAAATGGCTATTGCCCGAGTTATGAAGAGATCGCTCGCGGACTGGAGTTGGCTTCGCTGGCCACGGTACACAAGCATATCTCTGTGCTGGAGCACAAGAACTACCTGAAGCGCGGTTTCAACCAGAGCCGCTCGCTCGAGCTGGCGCCGAAATATCTCCAGGAACAGCGTCGCGTGCGGGCTGCGCCCACGGAGATTCCTTTGATGGGCCGCATTGCCGCGGGCGCGCCGGTAGAAGCCGTGGAGCAACGGGAATCGCTGAGCTTTGCCGACTTCACCGGCAGCGGCGACACTTTCGCACTCGAGGTGTATGGCGATTCCATGATCGACGATCATATCTGTAGCGGCGATATGATCCTGCTCGAGCGCATCACGCAAGCGCGCGACGGGGAAATTGTAGTTGCCCTGGTATCCGGGAATGACGCGACCCTCAAGCGATTTTACCGGGAGGGTGGAGATATGGTGCGCTTACAGCCCGCCAACTCCGCTTTGAAGCCTATTTTAGTTCCGGCAAAGGATGTGCAGATACAGGGCCGGCTCTTGGCCGTGCTGAGAAAGTACCGGTAATTATGCAGTACGGAGGCGAAGTTGCTGCTCGGCGCGCACCCAGTCTTCATCGGGTGAGCCGCCCTGGCAACCGCGGGCTTCCCAGAAGCTGTAAGCCAGCGCTGCAACCTCTGCGTAGGAGGGCTGATACAGGGCCACCGCTTCAACTGCTTGCGCGACAGGAGCCACCGCGATTGCGGGTTGTGACACAGGCTCAGCCGGCGAAACCGAGAGCTTCTTCCTGGGCCGTTCGGCGACTGTTTTGCGGCGCGCAGGGACAGCGGCTGCGGAAGAAGACACAGATCGTTCAGTTTCGGAAGATCGCTTTCTTGTCATATTTTCCTTGGAGTCCTGTCGGGACTGAGTTAATCTCTCTTATTTTAACCTACGGAACGGGAATCTCTAAATCAAAAGTTTCTATCAGTTTGATTACCATTGAGTCTTTTCAGACCAGCGCGTGCGCGTGGTGTATAGTGAGGGTAGATTGCGAGGAAGAGGTGCCATTCTCGCGTTAGCGTTAGCGCTTGCCGCGCAGGCGCTGTCCGCCGCAAAGGTCATCGTGGTGGACGTGGACGGCGTAGTGCATCCCATCACGACGGAGATTGTTTCTTCCGCGATCGCCCGCGCCAAACAGGAGAACGCAGCGCTTGTAGTGGTCCGGCTGAATACCCCGGGCGGCCTGATGGAAGCGATGCGGGAAACCATCCAGCAGATTGTTTCCTCGCCGGTTCCGGTGGCGACTTACGTAGCGCCCAGCGGAGGCCGCGCGGCATCGGCCGGATTCTTCATCCTGGAATCCGGCGATGTGGCAGCCATGGCCCCCGGCACCAACACCGGCGCCGCTCACCCCGTGGAAATGTTCGGCGAAATGGATGCCGAAATGAAAGAGAAGGTGGTCAACGACGCTGCCGCCTACATGCGCAGTATCTGTAGCAGGCGCGGCCGTAACAGTGCGCTGGCCGAGACTGCCGTTCGCGAGAGCAAATCGTTCACCGAAAAAGAAGCCCTGGACCAGCATCTGGTGGACCTCATCGCGCCGGTTGAAGCGGATCTCCTGCGCGCGCTGGACGGCCGCACGGTCACGCGCTTTAATGGCGAAACCGTAACACTGCACACGGCCGGCGCCACAATCGAAGTCTACGAGCGGTCGCTGCGACAGAAGATTATCTCGGCCATCGCCGATCCGAACATCGCTTTGATTTTGCTGGTAGTCGGCGCCCTGTGTATCTACGTGGAATTCTCCTCGCCCGGGATGGTGGCGCCGGGCGTGGTGGGCGCTATCCTGCTGCTGCTGGGGCTGTCCGCGCTTTCCGTACTGCCCATCAACTGGCTGGGAGTGGCGCTGCTGCTGCTGGCGTTCACCCTGTTCGTGCTGGAGGCGAAGATGGCGGCGCACGGCGTGTTGGGAGTGGGTGGCACGGTCTCCATGGTGCTTGGCGCCGTCATGCTGGTCAACAGTCCCTTCCCTGAAATGCGCATCCATTGGTCTACGGCCATCGCCCTGGCTCTGCCGTTCTCGCTCATCACGGTGTTGCTACTCTCACTCGCCCTCCGCGCCCGCCGCAATAAGGTGGCGACCGGCAGCGAAGGCATGATCGGCGAGACCGGGACCGCCTTCACGGCCCTCGCGCCGGAGGGTAAAGTGTTCGTGCACGGCGAATACTGGAACGCGGTATCCCAGGTGCCAGTGGCTGCCGGCGCAAGCATTCGGGTTAAGGCGATCGACGGACTCGTTCTCACCGTCGAGCCCCGTACAGGAGAATGAAATGATCGACGCAACTACGGTAGTCATAGTGATTCTCGGTTTGTACCTGCTCAGTTCCATCAAGATCCTGCGGGAATACGAACGCGGCGTCATCTTCCGCCTGGGACGCGCACTGACGCAGCCCAAAGGGCCCGGCGTGATCCTGGTATTCGCGCCGCTGGATCGCATCGTGCGGGTATCGCTGCGCATCGACACACTGGAAGTTCCCTCGCAGGACGTAGTGACGCGGGACAACGTCACTGTCAAGGTGAACGCCGTGATCTTCTTCCGCGTGCTCGATCCGCGGAAGGCCGTGCTGGAGGTTTCCAATTTCCTGTATGCCACTTCGCAGCTTGCCCAGACTACGCTGCGCAGCGTGCTGGGCGAAGCGGAGCTCGACGAACTCCTCAGCCAGCGGGAACAACTCAATGTACGGCTGCAATCGATCCTGGACCAGCACACCGCCACCTGGGGCGTCAAAGTGACGATGGTGGAACTGAAGCAGGTGGACCTGGCCGAGCAGATGATCCGGGCCCTCGCCAAGCAGGCGGAAGCCGAACGCGAGCGGCGCGCCAAAATCATTCATGCCGAAGGCGAGTACAGCGCATCGGAGAAGATGGCCATGGCGGCTGAGGTGCTTCAGAAGCAGCCGGCCGCCATCCAGTTGCGTTATTTGCAGACCCTGGTGGAAATCGGCACCGAAAAGAACACCACCATCGTGTTCCCCCTGCCGCTCGATATAATTGCATCTTTGGGACGCGCTTTGGACCGGACGGGTCAACCGCCGGCGCCAGGCGCGGAAATCCATCAACCATGAGAAACAACGAGACCGGCGAATTAGAATTTGTAGTTGGCAACCGCCAGATCATGAGTGGTTTTTTCATCGTCGTACTGCTTTTTGCGGTAGGCGTGGCCATGGGTTATTTCCTGGGCCAGAACTCTCCCCGATCCGCCAAGATGGTGCCGGAGACATCCGCTGCCGCTCCCGCCGGGGCCGCTGACGGCCGGCCGCAACCGGCCGCTCCCGCGCAACCGGCGCCCCAGGCGACGCCGCCTGCCGCCAGTGACGGTCAGCAACAGCCGCCTGCCGAAGCGTCCCCGCAGCCTTCCACACAGCCGGTGCGGGACGGGTCAACCGCCGCCCCGGCAGCCGAGCCTCCGGCCGCGCCGTCCGCAGTGACCGAAGCGCCCCCCGGAGCCTACTGGCAGGTGATGGCGGTGCAGGGCAAGAGCGATGCCGACGTAGTAGTCCGGACGCTGAAGAACAAGGGTTTCCCCGCCACCGTCAGCCCCGGTACCAAGGGCCTCACGCGCGTCCTGGTAGGCCCGTATCCGGAGCGCGCGGCGCAGGGCCGCGCCAAGACCGATCTGGAAGCGGCCGGGTTTAATGGTTTGTATAAGGTCGAGATCGGGAAATAGCGTGAGCGAACCGCTGGTACAGATCCTGGGTACACGTGACCGGACTGCGCGCCCGCGCCTTCCCCAGTGGGCTCGCAAGAGCCGCACGCATTTCGAATCGCTGAACCGGTTGAAGAGCGGGCTTCGCGAACTGAACCTGCACACCGTGTGCGAATCCGCGCGCTGCCCCAATATCCACGAGTGCTTTCACCGCGGCGCTGCCACCTTCATGATTCTGGGCAACTGGTGCACGCGCGGCTGCGGTTTCTGTTCGGTCCCCAAGGCCAACCCCGCCAAACACGACATGCGGCTGGACCCGTGCGAGCCCGAAAACGTGGCCCGCATGGCCGCCGGCATGAATTTGCGGTACGTGGTGATCACCAGCGTGAATCGCGACGACCTGCCCGACGGCGGGTCGCGCCACTTCGCCGAAACCGTGCGCCAGGTGCGCGGCGCCCTTCCCGAGGCCCGCGTGGAAGTACTCACGCCGGATTTCTGCGGCGACCTGGACGCCGTGGCGCGCGTGCTCGATGCCGCCCCGCATGTCTTCAATCACAATATGGAGACCGTGCCGCGCCTCTACCGCAAAGTGCGCCCGCAGGCCGATTACCGCCAGTCGCTCGACGTGCTGGCTTTCGCCCGCCGCCACGCCCCCGGTGTGCTCACCAAGTCGGGATTCATGGTCGGGCTGGGCGAATCCGAAGAGGAAGTCCGCGCCCTGCTGCGCGACCTGCGTGCCAGCGGCACCGATGTCGCCACCATCGGACAATACCTGCAGCCCACGCGCCGCAATCTGCCGGTCGCCGAGTATGTTACGCCCGCGCTTTTTGAGGCCTACCGCGATTACGGCCTTTCCCTTGGCTTCAAAATGGTGTTCAGCGGGCCGCTGGTGCGCAGTTCCTACATGGCCGATGAAGTGAGCGAGGAAGCGCGACGGTCCCTGTGCTGAACGCCGCTCTGGCGCTGCTTTCGGCGGTGCTGCTGATCCTGGCGTTTCCGAAGTTCAGCCTGGTGTGGCTCGCCCCGGTAGCGCTGGCGCCCCTGCTGGTGGCCGCCGCGCGGGAAGCGCGCCCGCTGCGCCGTTTTCTGTGGGGCTGGATTGCCGGCGTCGTCTACTGGTTCGGCGTCTGCTATTGGATCCAGTTTGTGCTGTCCTACCACGGCGGTTTGGGCGATGCCGCCGGCTGGGCTGTCTTCCTGCTGTTTTGTTTCGCCAAGGCGCTCCACATGGGCGTGTTCACCTGGCTCGCTGGTATCCTGATGCGGCGGTGGTGGGCCATTCCGGCGGTCGCTGCCTTATGGGTCGCGGTGGAAGTGACGCATGGCCCCCTGGGTTTTGCGTGGCTGGCCCTGGGAAACGCCGGCATCGATATGGGGTACCCGCTCCGCCTGGCGCCGCTAACCGGCGTGTACGGAATTTCGTTCGTCTTCGCCATGATGTCCGCCGGGCTTGCCCTGGCCGTGCTGCGCCGCCCACGACTGGAACTGCTGTGGCTGATCGTGCTGCCGTTTCTGGGATTTCTGCCCGATCTGCCGCCGGCCGCCCGCGGGCATGAGACCGCGCTGCTCAACCAGCCGAACATCTCCGAAACCGAACAGTGGACCGCGAACTCGCTCGACGATATGGAGCGCAATCAGGTAGCTTTGTCCCTGCGCAGCGCGCTTTTGCAGGCTTCCAGGCCGCCCTCCATCATTGTCTGGCCCGAAGTTCCGGCGCCCTTCTATTATTATGAGGACCAACACTTCCGAACCTACATCGATACCCTGGCGCGGGCGGCTCATGCTTACGTGCTGTTGGGCATTGTGGCCCACACGGCTGCCGGCGCACCGCTCAACTCCGCCGCGCTGGTTTCTCCCTCGGGTTTTGCCGTGAGCCGGTACGATAAGGTGAACCTGGTGCCTTTCGGCGAGTTCGTCCCCTGGCCGTTCGGCGCGCTGGCGACCAAAATTTCCACCGAGGTCGGAGATTTCGCCGCGGGGCGCCGCGTGGTGGTATCGCCGGTGGACGGGCATCGCATCGGAGCCTTCATCTGCTACGAATCCGTGTTTCCCAATTTCGTGCGCAAGTTTGCTGACGGCGGGGCCGAGGTGCTCTTCAACATTTCCAACGATGGTTGGTTCGGCCACAGCGCCGCGCGGTTGCAGCACCTGGAAATCGTCCGGATGCGCGCCGCCGAAAACCGCCGCTGGATCCTGCGCTCCACCAACGACGGCATCACCGCGACCATCGACGCTGCCGGGCGCCTGCGCGGCCGTCTGCCATTGTATGTACAAGCGACCTCTTACACCGGGTTCAATTACGAAAGCCGGAAGACGGTCTATACGCGCTTCGGAGACTGGTTTCCTCTTCTGTGCGCCACGCTGGCGATTGCGTGCCTGATCGCGCAAAAATTGCTGTAGTGCGCGACTATTCGTAGCGCAAGGCGTCCAGGGGATCCACGCGGGAGGCGCGGCGGGCGGGCCACCAGGCGGCGACCGCGGCGGTGAGCGCCAGGAGCAGGGTGGCGGCCGCGACGATGGTGGCGTCCCTGCCTTTCACGCCGAAGAGGCGGCTTTCCACCAGGCGGGTGGCGGCGAGAGCGGCGGGGATCCCCACTCCCAGTCCGAAGCCGAGAATCCAGATCAGCTCGCGCAGCACCATGGAGCGGATTTTCGCGGGCGCCGCGCCGAGCGCCATGCGGATGCCGATCTCGCGCGTACGCCGGGCGACCCCGTGGGCCATGACGCCGTAGAGGCCCAGCATCGCCAGGATGGTGGCCAACGCCGCAAAGGCCGCGGCAAGGCGCATGGTCAACTCGTCCTGCCGGATGTTGAAATGCACCTGCTCTTCGAGCGTGCGGACATCATCCAGGGGCACATCGCGATCGATGGCGCGCATCACGCTGCGAATCTGCGGGACCACCTGCTGCGGCGGCAGCAACGTACGCACGTAGAAAGAGAGCGAGCCGAGGCGATCTTCCTGCCGCCAGGGGAAGTAGAACACGGGCGGAATCTGCTGCCGCACGCCGGCGTAATGGCTGTCCTTGACGACGCCTACAATCTCGACATTCAGTGCGCCGTCTCTGCCAGTTCCGATGTGCTGGCCGACTGCATAGCGCCCGCCCAGGAACTGCTTGACGAAGGTTTCGTTCACCACGGTTATTTTGGGCGAGGTGGCGGTATCGGTGTCCCGGATTTCGCGCCCGGCGAGGAGCGGGATGCCTGCTTTGCCGAAGAACCCGGGGCCCACCGCGTTCAGCTTGGAGTTCACACCCCGGTCTCCGGCAGGCCTGCCCTCCAGGTGGATCGTCGTGCCCCAGCTACTGCCGCCGATGAGCGGAACCTCGGCGCCGACGGCGCTGCGCACCCCCGGAATGGCTGCCAATCCGGTCTCGGCGCGCTCGAAGATGGCCTTGCTTTGCGCCGGAGTGTATCCGTTCCACTGCGGCGTGATGCTAAAGCCGATCACGTGGTCCATGCGGATTCCCAGATCGACGTGCAGCAGGTTCACCAGGCTCTTCAGGAAAAGGCCGGTGGGGATCAGGAGCACGATCGAGATAGTCAGTTGCGCGCAGACCAGCACTTTGCGGAGCCGCGCGGAGCCGCGCGAGGACGACGACTTGCCGGTTTCGTCGCTCATTATCGTGGCCAGTGTCACCCGCGAGGCGTCCCAGGCGGGATAGAGTCCGAAGAGAACGCCGGTGGCGAGTGCGAGTCCCAGGCTGAACCAGAGCACCGGCCAGTTGAGTCCGGCGCTGTTGAACGCATCGTTCACGCTGCCGCCCCAGGATGCCAGCAGAAGTCTCAACGTGAGTTGGGCTATGGCGAGCCCGGCGGCGCCGCCCGCGCCGGCCAGGAGCAGGGCCTCGGTGAGGAACTGGCTCATTAATTCGCCGCGGCCGGCGCCCATGGCGGCGCGGATGGCGAACTCCTTGCGGCGCTCCGCGGAACGCGCCAGCAGCAGGTTGGCGGCGTTGGCCATGGCGATGAGCAGCACCAGGCAGGTGGCCAGCATCAGGATGTTCAGCGCGGAACGGTATTCGTCGCGGAAATCGCTGTTGCCCTGGCGGCCGTCCTTCAGGGTGAGTTTCTGTTGGTGGAAGCGCGGCGTTTTCGCGATGTCCTGCTGCATTGCCGGCGCCATCTCTTCCACCAGGGCGTGGTAGGTGAGGTTCAATGACGCTTCCGCCTGATCCCGCGTGACGCCCGGGTTCAGGCGGGCCAGCAGGTAGACCCAGTAGTCGGCGAGTTTGTCGGTGCCGTCCCAGCCCTCGGTGAGGTGCGGCTTGAAGGACATGGGCACGAAGACGCTGGCCTCGCGGCCCACGGTGGTGCCGGTGAAGTTCGGCGGCGTGATGCCCACGATGGTGAAGGGCTGGCCGTTGACCTTGACGGTCTGGTTCAGGATGCCCGTGTCGCCGCCGAGCTTATCGTGGAAGTAGCGGTACGAAAGGTCGGCCACCGGGTTGCCGCCGCCGGGAATATCGTCTTCGGGACCGATCAGCCGCCCGGCAAACGGCTGGACCCCGAGCACGGAGAAATAGCGGCCCGAGACCAGCATCGACACTCCGGAGACGGTCTGGCGCGAGAAGGCGAGGTTGCCGGGAAAGGTGCGAAAGCCCACTACGCGGGCAACATCGGTGTGCCGCTCCAGTTCCCGGAAGGTGTGCCAGTTGAAAATGTAATCCTGGCCGCCGGAGTCGTCATCCCAATTGCGCCCGTTCTTGAGATCGCCGGGAGCGGAGAGCAGCACCAGTTGTTCGGGATGCGGGATGGGCAGCGAACTCAGAACGACCTGATGCAGCAGGGAAAAGATGGCGGTATTGACGCCTATGCCCAGGCCCAGAGATGCCACTACAACCAGGCTCAGCAGCGGGGCTTTGGCCAGGCTGCGCAACGCGAAACGGATCCGTCCCATGGAAAGTCCTCCTCGTTATTCTCTGATTAGACGGAGTTCGGGGGCGTGGCGTTGGCAGGAGATTTGACGTAAAGTGCGAGGTGAGGTCCGGCACATGTTGTTGGTATTGCGATGCATGGCGGTGTGGGCGCTGACGGCAAGTGCCCAGACACCGCAGGCCCCTTCGTTCGAGGTTGCCTCGGTCAAGCCCGCGGCGCCGAATGGGCCGGCTGGGGTGATGCCGTTTCTCAAGGGTCCCATGGAAGAACAGGTCCGTTTCCAGGGCGGCCCTGGCAGCAAAGATCCCGGCCGGATCGACTACGTCGGAGTCACGCTGAAGATGTTGCTAAAGCGGGCCTACGATGTATCGGCCGACCAGATCTCGGGGCCGGACTGGCTCGATACGGAACGGTATGACATTGTCGCCAAGGTGCCGCCAGGGACCAGCGGCGAACAGTTGCGGCTGATGTTGCAGGAGTTGCTGACGGAGCGCTTCCAGATCAGCCTTCACCGGGAGACGAAGACGCTGGCCGTGTACTCTTTGACGGTGGCGAAGAACGGTCCGAAGCTGAAGCCGGCGGAAAAGCTGCCGGAGTATAAGGACGATGAGGAGAGGAAAGCCGCCATGAAGAAGAGCGCGTCTGCCTTTCTCGAAGCCAGGATGGCTGCCATGCGCAGAGGGGAACACGTGCCCGGGCGCTCCTTTCATATGGCGAGCGCCACCATGGCGGGGTTTGCCACATGGCTATCGTCCAATCTGGACCGCCCCGTCAAGGATAAAACGCAGTTGGACGGGATTTACTCATTCAGCCTGACGTGGGAGCCGGACGACGCCAAGCCGAGGGGCGATGCTCCGTTGGGACCGTCGCTTTTCGCTGCCGTCGAAGAACAGTTAGGTCTCAAGCTGCAGCGGGAGAACGAACAGGTGGAGCTGTTGGCGATCGACAAAGCGCAGAAGGTGCCAACAAGTAACTGAATATGACCAACAGATGGCCGGCAATGATTTCTGCTTTCTTGTGGTTCTGTCTGGTTGATTTCGGCTCGTCTGCGGTCGCCCAGACATTTGAAGCCGCGTCGGTTAAGCCAGCGGTCCAAACCACAGGCGTTCGTGTGCGTCCGTCACAAAGTGGCGGACCGGGGTCGAGCGACCCGACCCTATTCGCCGCTCGCAACTGGAGTCTTACGGTGCTGATAGTTACCGCGTATGACTTGAAGTACTATCAGTTTTACGGGCAGCCTTGGATGGATTCATCGTTGTTCGACGTTGCGGCTAAAGTGCCCCAAGGCACGACCCAAGAGCAGTTTCGTCTGATGATGCAGAATCTGCTTGCAGATCGATTTAAGTTGAAGGTCCATCACGAGTCAAAGGAACTCCCTCTGTACCAATTGGTAGTTGCCAAGAACGGCCCGACGTTCTTGACGGAGGCGGGGAAGCCAGAGGAAGAGCCGGGAACTGCGGCCGTCGCACCACCGCGGGGCCGGGCAAAGGTAGTTCTCGATGAAAATGGATTCCCGGTCCTGCAGCCCGGCGGGCCTCCGATGCTGTCGACGCCCGATGGACATGCTCGCATGAGAGCTACCCAGGAAACCATGGAGCAGTTTGTCAATTTTTTGTCGTTTCAGGTCGATAAGCCTGTGATCAACGCGACCGGATTGACTGGAAGGTATGACTTCATTCTTTCATGGGTTGGTGACCCTATTCCCTCCCTTCCGGCCGGCCGCGTGGGAGCACAGGAGCCGAACCTGCAAGCATCGGGACTCGGTTTGATGGGCGCTATTCAGAAACAGCTTGGCCTCAGACTGGAATCGCGGAAGGGGCCAATTGATATTCTCGTTGTAGATCACGCGGAAAGGGCTCCTACTGTCAATTGAGAGAGACCAGGATAACCCGACGAGACAAAGTTTGATTCTGGTATGGTATGGCTATGGCGGTTGAGACGCTAATCCCGGTCGAAGAATATCTGCGCACATCGTACTCTCCGGACGTGGAGTATGTCGATGGCGAACTTGTGGAGCGCAACGTGGGAGATTGGCTACATTCGCTGGTGCAACGGAACATCATCGTCGCCTTGAGCCGCCGGTATCCGCACATCTATGCCCTGCCGGAGTTGCGGTACCAGGTCGCGAATACCCGCTTCCGGCTTCCGGACGTTTCTGTCCTCTTACATGCCCTCACTACGAACATTCTTCTAGATCCTCCCTTCGTGGCCATCGAAATCCTCTCGGAAGACGACCGGATGTCGCGGGTGATCGAGAGGCTTCTGGAGTTCGCCGCGATCGGCACACCGAATATCTGGGTGATCGATCCACGGCTGAAAAAGATGTTCACGTTTCATGGCAACACGCTCCAGGAAGTGGATGGCGACGTGATCGCCACCGGCAATCCGTGCCTGGAACTGACTCGCGCGGAGATTTTCCAGGAGTAGCGTGCGCTGCCTTTTTGCTCTACTGATGGTGGCCGGCGCCTGCTGCGGGCAGCCGAAAGATCCGTGCTATGCGTTCGAAGCCAGGGGCGATATCAGCATAATCTGCCAGGGCAAAACGACGCAGGTCACACATCGCGGCGATGTCCAGAGTTTCGCCGTCAGCGACGAACAGGCCGGCCTCGCCTTCGTCACCGGCAAAGCCGCCGCGGCCACCGTGGTGAATCTCAAGACGGGCGCCACCAAACGGGTGGAAAGCGTGGATGGCGTGGTCAGCACCTGCGGCGGCATTTTGCCGATTCCGCTGGGGGCGACCGGCAGCATTCAGGAACTGGTGACCGGCGCGGAGTTGACCTTCGCACCCTATTTCCGCTTCCGGTGCAGTTCGGACCGGCGCGTGGTGGCCGGGATCACCCAGCACGACCTGTATGCGGGAGTGCCGCCCGCCACCAAGCTCGCCGCCTCGGGAGACGTGCACGACCTGTATTTCAACGTGAGCCCGGATGGCAGCAGGATCGCGTGGTTTAACGACGTCCGGCCGCTGTGCGTGGTCTCGCCTCCCGGACATGCGGAGTGTGTGGAGCACGAGACGATGAGCGATCCCGTTTCCGTGAACGACGCCGGAGAGGTGCTGGCGGCGGCGGGAACCGGCCGCGGCTGCGACTATAAGACCTCTTACAACTTCACTCCGGCGAGGACGGCGAACGGTGGAGACGACGAGTGCCTGGGCATCGGATACTGGAAGCCGGGGATGCCGGCGATCGTGTTCCTGCAGGAGATTGGCCGGAATCCGCAATGGCTCCGGCCCGAGACGGCGAAGTTACTGAGTGACTGGTCGCGTCAGGTCAAATCCAAGTAAGCGCGGCGGACATCCTCCAACAGAACCTCCATGTCGCGGCGCGTGGTGCGGTAATTGAGGACGCAGCCGCGCAGGGCGAATTTTCCGTGCACCATGGCGTTGGAAAGGTAACTGCTGCCGGCGCGCTGGAGCTTCACCAGAATGCGCTCGTTGAGCGCGTTCAGATCGCCCGTATACCCGCGCGGAGCGTAGCGGAAGCAGAAGATGGACAGGCCCACGGGCGCGAGAAGTTCGCAATCGCCGCTGGCTTCGACCAATTCGCCGAAGTAGCGGGCGCAGTCCAGATTCTGCTCGACGGCTTGCGCCAGGCGGGCGGCGCCCACATATTTGACGAGCAGCCAGAGATCCAGCGCGCGAAACGGGCGTGACAGTTCCGGACCGTAATCCCAGAAGGCGAAGGCCTCGTCGCGTTCCAGACCGATTGCGCGGGTATAATCGGCGGCGTGACTGAAGGCGGCGTGCGCGGTGGCAGGGTCGCGATATAACACGCAGCCGCAGCCCACCGGCAGGTACAGCCACTTGTGGGGATCCAGAGCCACCGAATCGGCCTCGGCGATGTGCGCGAAGAGTGGCCGCATAGCGGGCGCCAGGGCGGCGAAGCCTCCATACGCGGCATCGACGTGCAGCCAGAGCTGATGGCGGCGGGCGAATTCGGCCAGTTCGCCGATGGGGTCGAAGGCGCCGGTAGCGGTGGTGCCGGCGTTGGCCACAAGGCAAAACGGGCGATAGCCGGCGGCCAGGTCCTGTTGCACCAGCCGTTCGAGGGCGGTGAGGTCGATTTGCATTTGCGCATTGGTGGGAACGCTGCGCACGTTGGCTTCTCCGATGCCCAGCATCCCGGCCGCTTTGCTGATGGAAAAGTGGCCCGCGGAGGAAACGTAGGCGCACATGCGCCCGGCCGCCGCCACGCCGTCGCGGACCACGTTGCCGGTCGCTTTGGCGCTGCGGGCCGCGGCCAGGGCCGCGAAGTTGGCCATGGAGCCGCCGCTCACCAGCAGACCGCCGGCTTGCGCGGGATAGCCGAGGATCTGCTTCATCCAGTCGATGGTGACGTGCTCGAGGTCCGTTGCGGCCGGCCCGGACCGCCAGCAGGTGACGTTGATGTTGAGGGCCGCGGCGAGCATGGCGCCTACGGAGGTAACCGGGGTTCCGGGCGAGGAGATGTAGCCAAAGAAGCGCGGGTGGGCACTGTGGCGGCTGTAGCGGGCGATCACTTCGTCCAGAATCCTCAGGAGCGTATCGAAATCCATGCCGTTCTGGGGTAGCGGCTCGTCCAACAGGTCGCGCAGGGCTCGCGAGGTGGTGGGAATCAATACCGGCCGTTCGTCCAGGGTGTCGTAATAGGCCGCGATTTGTTCCACGGCGGCGCGCCCCAGAGACCGGATCTCCTCAGGCGGAAGGATCAATTTGTCCACTAACCCAAAATAGCGTACACGCTTTGGCGGGAATCGCTGTATTTGTTAGTAGGAAGGATGAAAGTCCTGGCGTTTCTGGCGACCATACCGATCGAAGGCCCGGATGAGCGGGCCGCGGCGATTCCATCGGCCCAAGCCGGCGATCTGGCGGCGTTCGAAGCCCTGATGCGGCGGCATGAGCGCCTGGTGCTGGTGACCGCGCTCCGGCTGGTGGGAAACATGGCGGATGCTCAGGACGTCTCGCAGGAGGTATTCCTGCGGCTTTACCGGAATCTGGACAAAGTGGAGGAGGCCAGGAATCTGCCGGGATGGCTCTATCGCGTGACGGTCAACGCCAGCCATGATGTGCTGCGCAAGAGGCCGGCCGCCGACCCCATGGAGTATGCCGCACACGTGCCCGCCTCCGGGCTGGATCCGCAACAGAGCACGGCGGAGGCGGAGCGGCGGCGGGTGCTGGAAATGAGCCTGCGGCTGTTGAGCGAGAAGGAACGGGCGGCGCTGGTGCTGCGGGATCTCGAGGGGCTGTCCACCGAAGAAGTGGCGCGCGTGCTGGGCTCCAGCGAGGCGACAGTGCGCTCGCAGATTTCCAAGGCGCGGGTCAAGGTGAAGGGATTCGTAGAGCGCTACTTCCGGAGGCGAACATGAATTGCACACATTGGGAGGAACGGATCGCCCTCTACGCTGGCGGCGATCTGCCGGCGGCGGAGGCGGCGGAAGTGGAGCGGCATCTGGGCGATTGTCCGGGCTGCCAGCTTTTCGCTTCGGGATTGAAGGAGAGTCTTCAACTGCTGCAGGGGATTCATCAGGACCCGATTGCGCTGGCGCACTTCGCCGCGGTGCGGGCGCGGGTGATGGCGGAACTGGAAGGTTCGCTACAGCCGTGGTGGCGAAAGGCGTGGATGTATGGCCTGGCTGTTGCGGTCGCGGCAGCTTTGTTCCTGATGCTGGCGTTGCGTCCGGCGGCGCCGGTGCATCCGAAGCGGATGGCGGTACAGGTTCTGCTGCCGCAGGTGGACGTTGCGCCACCGGAGCCGGTGGTCCCGCGGGTGATCAAGGCGCATGGCGTGCGGCGACCGAGGGTTCGTCCGCCGGCAGTGGTTCCGCGCGCGCCCGGTCCGCCGATCGTGGTGAAGCTACTGACTGACGACCCGGACGTGGTCATTTACTGGATTACCGATAACTCAGGAGAGTGAAGATGAAACGACAATTGATGGCATTTGTTCTGCTTGCGCTGCCGCTGGCGGCACAGGAGCCCCTGGTAAACACGAGCAAGCCCGCGCCGGCGGTCATCCAAAAGCTGATCCCTCTGAAATACGCCGATCCGCGCACCGTACAGGACCTGTTGCGCATTTTCGAGGGCAACGTGATCTCCAACACGGAAATGCATGCCTTGGCGGTGAGAGCCTCACCGCAGACGATGCAAGCGATTGAGGAGGCAGTAGCCCGGCTGGACACGCCGGCGGCGGCGCCCAAAGATATCGACTTGACCATTCATCTGTTGGTAGGGAGCGACAGCGAGGGCAATATCGGCGGGCCGGCGCCGAAGGATCTGGAATCTGTAGTGACCCAACTTAGAAACACCTTTCCGTTCAAAAACTATCGCCAACTGGACGTCATGACATTGCGCACGCGCACAGGTCAAAGGGCCGGCACGGAAAGCTCCGGGGGCTCCATGCAGTTCGGTACCGTAGCCAAGCCCGTGATCACGTCATTTTCGCTGAATTCGAGCAGCGTGGGAGCCGATGGCACTACCGTAAGACTCGATCAGATCCGTTCCAACACCAGGATTCCCGTGGAGACGCAACCGGGGAACTTCAGCTACCAGGAGCTGACCTTGAATACCGATCTGGATATCAAGGAGGGACAGAAGGTAGTAATGGGCCGGATGGGAATCAATCGGGAACAGGCGTTATTTCTGGTGTTGACCGCGCGTCTGGTGCAGTGAGAACTACCGTACCTTCTCGTCTTTTTCTACTTTGCCGTCGCGGACGTGGACCACGCGATGGGCATGCAAAGCGATATCGTGCTCGTGAGTCACCAGCACGATGGTGTTGCCTTCCTCGTGGAGCCTTTCGAACAGCGCCATGATTTCATTGCCGGTGGCGGTGTCCAGGTTGCCGGTGGGTTCGTCGGCCAGCAGAATGGACGGATTGTTGACCAGCGCGCGCGCTACGGCCACGCGCTGGCGCTGTCCGCCGGATAGCTCGTTGGGCTTGTGGTCCATGCGCTTTTCCAGATCCACTTGGCGCATAGCCAGCTTGGCCCTTTCGATGCGTTCCTTGGCGGGCATTCCGGAGTAGATCAGCGGCAGTTCCACGTTGTGGAGCGAAGTGGCGCGGGGCAGCAGGTTGAAGGTCTGGAAAACGAAACCGATCTCCTTGTTGCGGATGCGCGCCAACTCATCGTCACTCATGTCGCTGACCAGGTTGCCGTTGATGTAATACTGCCCTTTGGTGGGCGTATCCAGGCAACCGATGAGGTTCATCAGGGTGGACTTACCCGAGCCGGACGGACCCATGATGGCCACGTACTCGCCCTTTTTGATCTCGAGGTCAACGCCGGAAACGGCGTGAATTTCCTGGTCGCCCATGACATAGGTTTTCCAGAGATCGTAAGTGCGAATGACGATGCCGTCCCGCTTCAGTTGTTCGCCGCGCTCGATGAGTGCTTTTTCTGCTACCGCTGACATCGGATGAACTCTCGTTTCTAGGACTTCTGTTCCACTACCGGAGCCTTGTTATCGACCTTGACCTGGGCTTCGTTCTTTACCGTGCGGATTACCTGGTAGGTTCCGGTGATGATCTGATCGCCCTCTTTGAGGCCGCTCACCACTTCAATATCAGTCGCACCGGTAATGCCGGTTTCGACTTTGCGGAACTCGGCTTTGCCGTTGGCCACCACGAAAACGCCCTGGACCTCCTCTTTGCGCACCTTTTCCTCGGCTGGGGTCAGCTTAACTGGCGTGATGGGAGCCTTGCCGCCGGCGGGCTGCGGTTCCAGATCGCCCTTCTGCCGCACGGTCAGAGCCTGGATGGGAATCGTCAGCGCGTTCTGACGGGTGGCGGTAGTGATCTTGGCCGTGCAGGAAAGGCCGGGCCGGACATCGTCCGGAGGATTATCCATGGCGATGACCACCTTAAAATCCTTGGCTTCCTGGCTGGAAACGGCGCTTTGAGAAGCGGCCACACCGGTGGATCGCAGAATGGCGGTATTGCCGATTTCGGTAACATGGCCTTTGAAAACTTTGTTCGGTATGGCGTCGATCGTGATATCGGCAACCTGGTTCAGTTCGATGTTCACGATGTCGGTTTCATCCACCTTAACTTCGGCGGTGATCAGCGACATATCGGCAATGGTCATGATGGTGCTGCCGGCCGAACTCTGAATGCCTGGCACCACGGATTCGCCGAGGCGCACAGGGAGATTCGTCACCACGCCATCGATCGGCGCGTAGGAATTGTGCTTGCGCAGGATATCGTCAAAACGCACCAGAACGGCCTTAGCCTGCGCGATACCCCTTTGCGCGGAGGAGAGTTGCGCGGCGTACTGCTCGCGCTGCACCTTGGCCTGCGACACGCGGGCTTCGGATTCGCGAATGGCCGCCTTCTGCGCCTCATAAGTGAATTTCTTGAGCTCGAAATCCTGCTTGGCGAGGAGCTTCTCGTTGTACAGTTCCTGGCTGCGGTCGAAATCCGCCTTCATGCGCTCCTGGTCGGCCCGGTCTTTTTCCAGCGCCGCCTGCATGGTAGCGGTGTTCTCGTCGGCGGATCTCAAACCAGCTTCGGCAGCAGAGGAATTCGCTTCCGCGGAACTCAACGTGGCCTTTTGAGCGTTGACATCAGCTTCCGGCTGAACATCCTCGATGCGCGCCAGCAACTGCCCCTTTTTCACGTGATCGCCTTCCTTGACCAGAATCTCGGTCAGATCGCCGGAGGCGTTGGCGCCAATGTTGTGATAATCCTTGGGCTTGATTTCGCCCGAGGCAGTGACCACGCTGGTGAGATCCTGCCGAACCACCTGCCCGGTCTGCACGGTGACAACGCCGCGCTTGGAGTAAACGGTGCTGGCATAGACGCCGATCGCCGCGATCAGTAAAGCGACCAAAGTTATGAGAATCTTCCACTTACGCTTCACGACAAAAAATCTCCCGTCCTGTGGTATCACCCGTTTAGACGCCGTTTGCCATTCTGTAGTTCAATTTTATTTTACACTTCGGGGTCTGTTGCAAGCGGGTGAGGCCCTGGCGTACCCGAAAGATTGACGAATGGAACGGGGAAATATTAGCAGACCAATTGAGTTACTTCAGCCAGTCTATCGAGTCCGGGGTGGTGTTCTCGCATTGGTTGGATTCGGTGACCCCGCCGGAGAGTTGGGCGCAGGCGTTGGTGATGGCGGTGCGCAGCGCTTCCTGCTCGGTCGCGGCGGAAGCAGTGCGGCAGTCGCGATTGCCTTTGAAGCTCATGCACACATGGCAGCGAAAACCCTGGGGGCGGAAACTGGAATAGACGATGTAGCCCAGCACCAGCACAGCGAAGGCGATGCCCAGCCAGGTAGTCTTCTTCACGCGAAGAAGTTCCCCATCTTGCGGAACTTGGCGTAACGGTGCTCCACCAGTTGATCCGCGCTCATAATGGAGAGTTCGCGGAAACGGCCGGCCAGGTGCAGGCGGAGATTAGCGGCGGCGGTGTCCCAATCGTCCTGCGCGCCCCCGGGCGGCTCGGGGATGATCTCGTCAATCATTCCCAGGGCATTCAAGTCTTCGGCGGTCAGTTTCAGGGCTCCCGCGGCCCACTCGGCGCGGCCGGTGTCGCGGAACAGGATGTTGGCGCAATTCTCCGGGGAAATAACGCTGTAAACAGCATTCTCCATCATCAGAATCACGTTGCCCACACCCAATGCAAGCGCTCCTCCGCTTCCGCCTTCGCTGATACAGACCACTACCACAGGCACCGGCAGGCGCGCCATTTCCCGCAGATTGCGCGCGATGGCTTCCGCCTGGCCGCGCTCCTCGGCATCGATTCCGGGGTAAGCGCCCGCGGTATCCAGAAATGTAACAATTGGGCGGTCGAACTTGGCGGCCATTTGCATGGCCCGCAGGGCCTTGCGGTAGCCTTCCGGCTTGGGCATGCCGAAGTTGCGGTGGATCTTCTCTTTCGTGGTCCGCCCTTTCTGTTCCATCACGAAGAGGACCTGGCGGCCGTCGAAGTCGGCAAAGCCGGTCACGATGGCCGGGTCGTCACCGAACAGCCGGTCGCCGTGGATCTCGTGGAAGTCATTGCAAATGCGCTGGATGTAATCCAGGGAGTGGGGACGTTTGGGGTGGCGCGCCAGAAGCACTCGCCGCCATGCCGGGTCCAGCTCTCGCGGCGGTTCTTCCGGCGTTGCAGTTTTTCCCTCGGGATCCACCATCACATCTTAACAGGGTAGAAGGAGTGCTCCGTTAACAGAGTGCGGTATCGCACCGTCAACGGTACCTGCAACGGGCTTACGTGCGGTTTGTGGCTTGCCAATCTCGAGCGGCAAACCGAAACTCGAATTAGGAAGTCCGCACTGGAGGATCGAAGACAATGTGTGATTATTCTTTGATGGCTGTACCCAACCGTCTGGCTCAACAAGGCGAGGATCTGGTAGCTCACCGCTTCCCCACGGGATCGCTGGGCTTGGCTTCGCCCGGCGATCTCAAGCGTATACTCGAACCTGCGCCCATGGCCCACAGGGGTCTTTGGTGCACGGTGAAGGCTTTTTTCAATCCGCTCCGCACGGACCCGGTACCTGCAGTCTGTATCCCGCCGGGCGCGCGGCTGCGATTGCAGGACATCCCCGTAAGACTGCAGCACGAGTTCGGGGTGGGCTCCGAGGAGGAGGTGACCTTCACCCAAATCTCCGCCGCGGCAAACAGTTACCGGGATGCGGTGCGGTTTGCCAACGGCCGGGAGGTCCGCTTGCAGGAACTGCGTGAGGGGCAACGCGTGCGCGTGATGGACCTCTCGATGGCGGAGGAACTGGATCTCGAAGTACTCCGCCGGGAGCGCGCCGAATTCACCTATCGTACGCGGTAGGCGCGGGCTTAAAGTTGACAGCCTGGGCGGATTCACCCTAAACTTGATAGAGATTGAGTAGCTATCAGCATTTTGAATCCGCTCCGGCCGCCGAAGTTCTGTCTTGGGGCATCAGGACATACGGGAAGGCGTTCGCCATCGCCACCAGCTTCCAGAAGGAAGGGATGGTGATTATCGACCTGGCAACGCGCATCGATCCTCAGGTTCGCATTTTCACCTTGGACACGGGACGGCTGCCCGAAGAGACTCACTTTATGATGGATAAGGTGAGGGAACAATACGGAGTTGTCGTCGAGGCGGTCCGTCCCGATCCGGCCGAAGTGGGGCAGATGGTAGCCGGGCACGGCCTCAACCTGTTCTACGACAGTATGGAAAATCGCAAGCTGTGCTGCGCGGTCCGCAAGGTACGTCCTCTGGAGCGTCAGCTGGCCGGGTTGCGGGCGTGGGCCACCGGACTTCGCCGGGAGCAGACGGAGGATCGCGCCGCCACTCCCAAGGTGCAACAGATAGACGGGCGGGTGAAGATCAATCCGCTGGCCGACTGGACGGGGGCGCAGGTGGAACAGTACATTGCCGAACACGCGGTGCCGCTGCACCCTTTGTATGCACAGGGATACGGCAGCATCGGGTGCGCGCCATGCACGCGGGCGCTGGCGCCCGGCGAAAGCGAGCGCGCGGGCCGCTGGTGGTGGGAGCAGGACGACAGGAAGGAGTGCGGCATTCACATCGGCGCCGCCGGCCTGGTGCGCCGTGCATAAGGGATGCACGGTTTGGTTCACCGGTCTGTCGGGAGCCGGCAAGAGCACCATCTCGGGCCTTCTGGAGCAGCGCTTGCGCGCGGTTGGCGCGCGGGTGGAGGTGCTGGATGGCGATGTCGTGCGCACGCATCTTTCCCGGGGATTGGGCTTCAGCAAAGAGGATCGCGACGAAAACATCCGGCGGATCGGGTTTGTCTGCGAATTGCTTTCGCGCAACGGCGTGATTGCGATTGTGGCGGCCATTTCGCCGTACCGCGCGGTCCGCGAGGAATTGCGGGACCGTATTCCCAACTTCGTGGAAGTGTATATGGACTGCCCTATCGAGGTGCTGGCGCAGCGCGACGTGAAGGGGCTGTACAAGAAGGCGCTGGCCGGAGAGATTGCGCAGTTCACGGGGATCACCGATCCATACGAGCCGCCCACTGCACCGCACGTCACCCTCCATTCGTCGCTGGAAACACCGCAGGAGAGTGCAGACAAGATCTGGGCTACACTGGAACGTTTGGGTCTGGTATCTTTTGATCGATCTGCACTCGCACACCAACGAATCTGACGGCACCTGCTCGCCCCCGCAGTTGATTCATGAGGCGGTCGAGGCAGGCGTGAATATCCTGGGCATCACGGATCACGATACCTTTGCGGGCTTCGATGGGGCGCGGGCGGCGGCGTGCGAAGCGGGCGTGGAATTGATTTGCGGCATTGAACTTTCCACCAAACTGTACGGTCATTCGGTACACCTGCTGGGATATTTCTGGGGCAATGGCGGACCGGGCGATTTTCGCAAGTGGGTGCTGGATCTGCAGGCATCGCGGCGCGAGCGCAACATCCGGCTGGCGAAGCGGCTGCAGGAACTGGGCTTCGACATCACGCTGGAAGAGGCCGAGGCTCGCGGGCGTGGCATGACCGGGCGTCCACACTTCGCCCAGATCATGGTGGAAAAAGGGTACGTGGCCAATCTGCGGCAGGCGTTCGACGATTACCTGGATGAATCGGCGAAGGGTTACGTGTACCGGCAGGAGCCGCAATTTGCCGAGGGTGTCGGGAAGATTCGCCAAGCGGGCGGGATTGCCTCGCTGGCCCATCCCATACGTGTGAAAGGCGACGTGCAGGCGCTCATGCCGGAACTGTGCGATGCCGGGCTGAATGCCATTGAAGCCTACCATTCCGACCACACTCCCGCGGATACCGCATTGTATCTGGAACTGGCGAAGCAGTACGGCCTTCGCGTGACGGGCGGATCGGACTACCACGGGGAAGTGAAGCCGGGCGTGCGGTTGGGCAGCGGGTGCGATGGCAATCTGAAGATTCCGGCGGATCTGGTGGATCGTCTGCGGGCAGGGTGAAGCGCTTAAAAGGGGGCGGCGAAGCGCGGGTCCCTTGTGAGTTGGTCATCGGTGAGCGATTGCAGGAAGGCCAGCAAATCCCGGCGGTTCTGAGGGGTCAACGGCAATAGCCTCACCCGCTTGTCCTGGTTCGGATTTTTGCGGCCTCCCGACGCGTAGTGTTCAATCACGGCCTCCAGCGTCAGAATGCTCCCATCATGCATGTAGGGGCCGGTCAGGGCGATATTTCGTAAAGTCGGCGCTTTGAACTTGCCGACATCGTCCGGCCGGTGCGTGAATTCGTAAATTCCCAGGTTCGGCGGTGGATAGGAGAATAGACCGGGCAGGTTGTACAGCCCGTTATTGTGGAAAGGAACGGGCACGGGGGCGCGCCCGGCGGAGTCGGCCGCATCGCTGAAGTTGAACCCCCCATGGCAGCGGTAGCAGCCGGCCAGAGTGTCGGTGAAGAAGAGGACCTCGCCGCGCTTCGCCGCGTCGGAAATGGCGTTCTGGTCGCCGCCGTAGTGGTAGCGGTCATACGGCGAGCGGGCGGAAATGATGCTGCGCTCGAAGCAGGCGATGGCCTTGCAGACATTGACGAGGGTGAACGGGTCCGGTTCCCTTGGGAAGGCCTGGGGAAACAGGGTCTGGTACGTGCCAGCCATGCGTAACGCACGGAGGAATTCCCGCACTCTTCCGCTCATGCCGAGTTCCGCCGGCTCCTCCGCAAGTAAGGGGACCAGCGCCTGCTGTTCCAGCGAACGCAGATGCGGCCGGCTCCAGGTAAGCGCGGCGCTATAGGCCACATTCACCAGGCTCATGGAATTGCGCGGCAGCGCTTGCCCGGTGGCGCCCGCGGGCTTAGGCTTACCGTCGGTAAAGGCCAACTCCTGGCGGTGACAAGTGGCACAGGAGATCGTCTGATTAACCGAGATGCGCTTGTCGTAGAACAGGTAACGGCCCAGTTGCACCTTAGCGAGGGACATGGGATTGTCGGCCGGGACGCGGGGGACGGGAAAGCCCGGCGGCAGATCCCAATGGTACGGCGCACTGGCGGCGAGTCCGAGGTTGATGCGGACCACGTTGGAAAGCCGTCCGCGAATGGAGCAGACCAGATCCACTTCTCCCCGGCCGCGCAGGCGCGACGGAAGACGCACGGTCAGCCGGTCCACTCCGGCATCGCCCGCGGGTCCGAAAGCCAGCACGGGGACGCGAATGCCGGCAACGGTCACCTGAATATCCGAGAGGTCCGCGGCGTAGCGGAAACCCGTTCCGAATAGCCGGACTACGCGGGAGTTGTTACCCGCAAAGGGAACGGCTACGGAAGAGCATTTCCCCGATTTGCATTCATAAAGCGGCACGTCGAGCGGCGGTTTGCCGGGCACGGCACCGCGTACCACGGCGATGACGGGCCCGCGTCCGTCGGCGGGGGCGGTCCAGAACCCCGGTGCCACGTCGGCGATGGTGACGCTAGCCGATTCGGTGGTTCCATCGCTGTGTTGTACGGTGACGAGCGCCGGACCGGGCACGCACCGGGGAGGGACAACGAAATTGGCTTGGCCCCAGCCGGACGAAACGTACCGCAACTCCGCCTTCCGCGGCAATCCGGTACGGTCTGTGATCCGGACGGAGACCTTGCCCAACTCCGTGGGGGGTGGGTTGCGCCGGTTATGCATGTCCTGCTCGGCAAAGATGGCGCCATAGACGATGGCGATACTGCCCCGCGCGAGCGTGAAATTGCCCGCGGCGTTCACCGCGAAAAGTCCCCGCATGCCGGCGCCCCAAAGGTGGAACTGCACCACCTGGCCGATACCGAACCCGACATGATCCGGCTGCCCGCAGGTCCATCCGTTTTCAAGCGATGTGGGAAGTAGACGCTGGTAGTCGCCAATCAGCTTGCCGGGACGGAATTCCGACGCCACCCAGGAGATGCCGTGCGCGTCGAAATAGTCCAGGTTCGCTTCCACCAGAGCTTCGGCTTCACTGGGATCGGCGGGAAGGGAGAGGCACTCGCCGGAAGTTGCGTCTAATTCCGGGTCGAGGCCGCTGGCGAGGACGGGCACGCGCTCCGCAAGCCCCGCCAACTGGCGGTCCCGGTCCTGGTCTGTGCGCGTGGTGGCGTAGCGCGGAGATACCAGGTAGATCGCATTGCGATCGTCCGGCAACCGCTCGCCCTGCCAGTTGACCAGGACCGGCTGCTTCGCGCCGGCGATGCGAATGGCATGGATAAGTTCCTGCATACCGGCGGCGCCGCCCGCGTCCAGTTGAAAAATCAGTTCTGGACAGTCGCGCAGGAAGGCGGAACACTCACGCCAAAACGCGGGATCGGAGGTGGGGGCGGAGAGGATCACTGTCAATTCCAGGCCATTCGCGCGCCGGATCGCGTCTGCGACGGCTCGCAGGTAGTCCGGATCGCCGGCATAATCCGCGAGGCTCAGAGGGATGCGGACGGCATTCATATTCCTGCGCTGCCGGATGGTGCCGAATACGGTCGAGGAATACGGGCTGAATCCCAAAGGAGTATCAGCGCCGTCCGCCGGCAGGAGCGTTCGAAACTCCGGCAGCGCGGTGCCGCGAATGAGGAAGGAATGGCCGGCGCTATCCACCAGGCGGTTGACGTCCACGTGGATCGCCCCCTGCGGCACGGCGGTGAGTGTTTGAGGCCCGGGCGAACGCGCGTAGACAGTGAGAGCGAAGCAGGAAGCGGCAAGCCAGGGGCCCAGGGGAGTTCGACACCACGGCACAGAGATATTATCGGCTACCCGGCCAAGTCAAAATTGAAAATACACGAAGGGGATGGCCGACTCCGACGCGGTGAACCACTCGATGGCGAGAAGCACCAGAACCGCCGCGGCGGCACGAATCCAGGCAGGCGCTTCGCCCAGGCGGGTGAGCGCATTCCCGTGTTCTTCCGCGAGACCGAGCAGGAGAGCCAGAAGGGCAAGGCGCAGTTGCCAGGCGGTCCATATCATTTCGCCCGAAGAGCGGGAGAACATCTGGCCGAAGATCAACGCGGCGCGCTCCATCGTCCCGGCGCGAAACAGGACCCAGCCGAGGGTGACCAGCAGGAACGTCAGGATGGCCAGGGGGACGCGAACCGGGCCGGTGGGCTGGCGGCGTCCGCGAAGCAGCCGTTCCAGCGCCAGCAGCGCGCCGTGGTAGCCGCCCCAGGCAACGAAGGTCCAACTGGCGCCATGCCACAGGCCGCCGAGCAGCATCGTGATCATGAGGTTGAAATAGGTTCGCAAGGACCCCCGGCGGTTCCCGCCCAGCGGGATATAGAGGTAATCGCGCAGCCAGCGGGATAGCGTCATATGCCAGCGCCGCCAGAACTCGGCGATGCTGGCCGAAAAATACGGACGCCGGAAATTCGGCGGGAAGTGGAAGCCGAACAGAAGCGCGACGCCGATAGCGATGTCGGAATAGCCGGAAAAATCGAAGAAGATCTGGAGTGCGAACGCGATGGCCGCGGACCACGCAGGCACGAATCCGGGCAGGGCGGCGGGATTGTTGAAGTACCGGTCGGAGATGAACGCGAACTGATCGGCAAAGACGAGTTTCTTGGCCAGCCCCGTCAGGATCATGTCGATGCCGCGCAGCCACTCCGTCCCGGTAGGATTGCGCAGGTTCCACAGGTCTCCGAAGAACTCGCGCGCCCGTACGATGGGTCCGGCCACCAGTTGCGGGAAGAAGGATACGAAGAGCGCGTAGTCCAGGAAGCTGGTAACCACTTCCTGTTCGCCGCGGTAAACATCGACCACGTAAGAGACGCTTTGGAAGGTGTGAAAGCTGATGCCGAGCGGCAGAATGATGTGGAGTGGATCAATGGCCACGCCCGGATAAAAAAGTTGGGACCAGGTTTGGCGGAAGAGGTTTGCGTATTTAAACCAGCCGAGCAATCCGAAGTTCGCCGCGAGACTGACCAGCAGCGCCACTCTTCTGCGGCGGCCGGATTGAGCGTGAATGACTCGCGCGGCAGTGTAGTCGATCGCGATCAGGGCGAGGATGAGGAACACGAAGCGGGCTTTCCACGCCATGTAAAACAGAAGGCTCGCGGCCAGCAGCAGGTAGCGGCGGTGCGGGCGGGGCAGCAGAAAGAAGAGCACCAGGACCACGACCAGAAATCCGGCGAAGGGCCAGGTGGTGAACAGCACGAATTATCGGACTCCCACGAGGGCGGCCATAGTTCTGCCAAGCCGTTCGGAGAAAACGGCGCGGCCGGCGCGATTCAGATGCAGGCCATCGAAGAAGAACTCGGGACGTTCCAGATCGCCGAACGTGGCGGGAGGGAGCGCGGCCACGCCGGCACGGGGAAGCGCGATGCTCAGGAAGACAGGCGGCGTGGTGCTTTCCGGCCTGGGCAGGGGAGCGCGCGGCAGTTGCAGCAAGATCACGCGCGTGGGAGAGTTCCGGTAGAGGTCGAAAATCCGGGGCAGCCAGCGCAGCCGGTAGCGCGTGGTCTCACCGGTGTGAGGCGGCCAGTGAGGCATGACCGTGGCCTGAATGGAGGCGCGGGTAGCGGTATCGATACCGGCCGGGAAGGTGAGGATGCGGCGACCCCAATCGGCGCGCAGCCCGCGCAAGTCGCGATCGATGCCGGGGAAGGCATCCACGCCGGCCAGGCCATGTGCGCGCCACGCGCCGGCGCGCTCGAAGCGGGCGGGCCACGTGGCCAGCAGGTCGCGCACGTCGCGCCGCAACGCGATGCCCTTGAGGAGGCATCCCATCAGGGCATGAGCGCGGTTCTCGCGCGATCTCATGGACGCGGCGAACTCCCAACAGTCGGCGAGCCGCAGCCTGCCGATGACGAAGTTCAGATCGATGATGCGGTCGGCATAGACCTCTTCGTAATCCTCATCCGAATACTGGTCGAGCGCCAGAACGATCGCCGCGAAGCGTCGATGGTCCGGGTCGGCGTCGCGCAGCATGTAGTACCAGTCGCGCGGCAGGGTTCCGGCGATGCCCAGATTCCAGAAGTACAGTTTGTTTCCGGCGGCGGCAGACGCGGCGGGGGCCGAGAGCCCGTGCGCGATGCGCGAATCGCCCAGCACCGCGACCTCGGCAGTGGAACTGTGGGGGCGTTGCGCGAGCCACGAGAGGTAGCCCTCGACCAAACCGGCGGAGGAGTTGGGCTCCAGCCAGCGGTTGTACCATCCGGTGCGGAAGGCCAGCCCCTCCACCAGAAGGAATGCGAGGAGGGTGGCCAGGGTCCAGACGACAGCCGGGCGCAGGGGGTCGTGACGGAGGGCCATCGCCCGTCCATTTCATCACAAACGGGCAGCCTTACCCCAATGCTGTTCAGTTAGGCCGCCGCCGGGCGACGTCTCCGCGGGGCTGGAGACGGCCCGATGTGACCTTAGGGCTTGCCGCAAAATAACATTTACCATATGTAATGTTTTGTGAGATGCT
>JARLGM010000051.1 GCA_031292755.1 Candidatus Sulfopaludibacter sp. | reverse complement strand
CCGCCAGCGTTGATTCTGAGCCGGGATCAAACTCTCATTTAATGTTAATGAGTATTGACCAATCGCTTCAGTTTTACTCAGAGACTGACGATTTCTTCTCTACTGCATCCAACCAGATTGTCAATGATCTGCGCAAGCACCCCCGGCATCGTAATACCGGGAACTGCTGCAGGCCTCGAAACTTGTGCCAGCCACTGCCGTATAGGCGCGACTGAAAAAGCCTCAGAAAATTTTGAAAAGAACCAAACAGGAAGGCCGTATTCCGCTCCAACGGGTTGCCCGCCAGAGTTTTGTTACCATTCCTTACAAAAGGTCTGATCGTTTCATCGTCACGCCCCTGTTACAAGCCGCTAGAGCGTGCGATTCCTCAGATCCTCAATTCGGCGACTTGTTCAGCATATCAGGCTCTAGCGAACGATGCAAGGGGTATTCTCGGAAAAATTACGGGGCTTTTTGTCCTAAATCGTACCGGCAGCAGTAAGCGCCTTAAAAAAGAGTGAGTTAGAATACCCGCGAGGACTTGGCGAAATGGGCGTAAAATACGGGAATGCTGCCATTGGCGCTGGCTCTGCTGCTGGTTTCCGTTGCCGGTCCCGTCGAAGCCCAAACAGCCCTCGACCCGATTTTGTCCCGCGTTTCCGAAGAGGCCGAGGCCTTTCTGCAGAACATTCCCAAAACACTCACGCAGGAAACGCTGGAGCAGCGGAGCCTGCGTCCGCCCTCCCGCTTCAAGCCCCGAATCGGCAGCGCCGCGGTCGAGGCGCAGCCGATACGATTGCGGGTGCGCGAGATCGTGTCCGAGTACAGTGTGGCGGGGTTGCGCGGCTCCGATTCGCACAATCTGGTCGAGTTTCGGGAGGTGATTTCGGTGGACGACAAGAAAGTCCAATCGGCGGAGAGCGCCCGGCGCGCGTTATCTCTCGGGGTGCAATCGGCCGACGACCGCATCCGCAAACACATGCTCGAGGAATTCGCCAAGTTTGGCCTGGTGGACGTCGCCACCGACTACGGTTTGATTCTGCTGGCCTTTTCCAAGCGCGGCATCGAGAATATGACCTTCCATCCGGCCGGAGAAGGCCAAATCGGTGTCGACCCGGTCACCATTCTCGATTGGACTCAGAAGACCTCGGCGGGCGGAGAGCTGGAGTTTCACGGCAGGCAGGCGACTCGCCGGGCGCTGAGCGGGAGGCTCTGGGTGAGGCAATCCGATGGCTTGCCATTGCGCGTAGACGCCTGGGCGGAGGCGTTCGATAGCGCCAAGCGCCTGATCCGAAACGAGGCCACGGTGGATTACGTGCGTTCCTCGCACGGCTTCCTGACGCCGGCGTCGGTGGTACACCGTCACATGGTGGATGACCAGATTGTGACGGAGAACCTGTACCGCTACGAGCCATTCAAGATGTTCAGCAGCGACGCCGAGATCAAGTTCACCGAACTTCCAGACGACGCCCCGGGATCCCAGCCCCCGCCGGCCAAGAAGAAATGAGCCCGATCATTTACCTGCACGGCTTTGCCTCCGGCCCATCGTCCAGCAAAGCCCGCTTCTTTCGCGACCGCCTGGAGCGCGCCGGCGCCCAGGTGGAGATTCCGGATCTCGCCGCCGGAGATTTCGAACATCTCGCCATCACCGGCCAACTTGGCGTGCTGGAACGCGCCGCGGCAGGGCGGCCGGTTGCACTGATGGGCTCCAGCATGGGCGGATATCTGGCCACGCTCTACGCCGCCCGGCACCCCGAAGTGACGCGCCTGGTGCTGCTGGCGCCGGCCTTCGGATTCGCGCGCCGCTGGCCCACCAGCCTGGGTCCGAATGCCGTGGACGAGTGGCGGGCGCGCGGCACCATGGACTTTTTCCATTACGCCGACAATCGCAAGCGGGCTCTTTCGTACGGCCTGCTGGAAGACGCCGGGAAATATGAAGACTTCCCGGAGTTCCGCCAGCCCGCGTTGATTTTCCATGGCGCGCTGGATGACGTGGTCCCGGTGGCGTATTCGCAGCAGTTCGCGGCCGCGCATTCCAACGTGACGCTGGAGGTTCTCGACTCGGGACACGAACTGCTGAACGTGCTGGAGCACATGGCGGAACGCGTAGTTCCCTTCCTGACAAGCGGGGGTTAGGGATGGGGGTTGGGGATGGGGGAATGGTGGCTCACTGCGTTCGCCCTTCTGTCTGGCGAAGTCCTCATCCCACGTACTGGCTCACAAACGTGAGATATCCCTGGCGTCCGCCTCTTTCCGGCCAGCGCCGCACGGACTTTTGGATCTGTCGCAGACAACCCACAAGCTCGTCAATCGGCACAACCGATTCAGTATCGGTATCCCCGCCGGGTCCGGCGCGATACACCTCGACAATTCCGAACTCGATATTCTGAAGCACGTCCATGTTCTCATCGCCAAATTTGCTCCCATCAGTCTCCAGTCATCACCACCACCCGGTCGAAGCCTTCCGCCGTGGTGGGCGGCACCAGCTTGGCCGCCATCTTCAGCAGTGCATCTTCGGGCACGATGCGATGGCGGGCGGCGTTGCGCGCGCGGCAGATTTCCAGGGGCACGTCGAAGAAGACGGCTTCCACCTCACACCCGTACGATTGTCCGATTCCGATATACGGCCGCCGCTCCTCGGGCCGCAGATTCGTAGCATCGATATAGGTGACCGGACGGCCGATCGCCAGGCGCTGGCGCAACAAGTAGCGCATGGTCTGAAAGACCTGCTCGTGAATGGTCTGGTCCGTGGCGTCATCGGCCAGCAGCACGCGCAGGGCGTCGGACGAAAGTCCGGTCACGCCCAATCGTTCGAGGTAGCTGGATTTTCCCGAGCCCGGCAGGCCCACCAGCACAACGATGCGCATCAGCGACTAGCATAGCGTGGAACCTGTTACGCTATCTCGGTGCCTTCCGTGCCTCTCACCCGAAATCAGCGCCGCGGCTTCTGGGCGGCGTGGGGCGGATGGGCGCTGGACGGCATGGATTCGTTTATTTACGCCCTGGTTCTGGTGCCGGTACTGCGCGATCTGCTGCCGCGTTCGGGACTGGCGGCGACGGCAGCCCACCTCGGCTACTACGGCAGCGCGCTGTTCGCGACCTTCCTGATGGGCTGGGGCTGCGCGTTTCTCTGGGGTCCGCTGGCGGACCGCTTCGGCCGCGTACGCACCCTGGTGCTCACCATTCTCTGCTATTCAGTTTTCACCTTCCTGGGCTGCGCGGCGGCCAATATCTGGCAACTGGCCATCTTCCGCTTTTTCGCGGGCGCGGGAATCGGTGGCGAATGGACGCTGGGCGGCGTATTCGTGGCCGAGGAGTGGCCCGAATCGCGCCGCGTGCAGGGCGCCGCCTGGATGCACACCGGCTACTACGCCGGCGCATTCCTGGCCGCTCTGGTGAATTCCACGATCGGAGCGCGCTACGGCTGGCGGGCCGTGTTCGCGGTCGGCGGCACACCGGCACTCCTTGTGGCGTTGATTCGTTACGGAGTGGCCGAGCCCAAGCGATGGCAGCAGCGCGCGGCTGCGATGGGCCGCACCTGGAGCGCGCGTGCCGCCTTCCTGGCGCTCTTTTCGGCGGAATACCGGCGGCGCACTGTGGTGAATGCGGCTCTGCTCTTCGTCAGTATGGTAGGGCTGTGGGCCGGCTCCGTATATGTCCCCTCCAGCGTGACGGAACTGGCCGGGCGCGCCGGGTACACAGCGCAGGCGGCCGCGCGGCTCGCCTCGTATGCCACCATGCTGCTCTCCACCGGAACCATTGGGGGCTGCCTGCTGCTGCCCTTCCTGGCCGTGCGACTGGGGCGCCGCGCGTCGCTGGCGCTGTACTTCGTGTTGATGTTCCTGTGCATCGCGGTGGGTTTCGGCTACCTGTTCTACCTGCCCTCGGGCGCCCTGGAGTGGTTTTTGCCGTGCCTGTTTCTGCTGGGGATCGGCGGCGCCAACTTCGCGGTCTACACCCTGTGGCTGCCGGAGCAGTATCGTACCGAATGCCGCGGTAGCGCGTTCGCCTTCGCCACGTCCGCCGGCCGTTTTCTGGCGGCGGGCATCACGTTTCTGGTAGGTGGCGGAATTGCCGCCATGCACACGATAGGGACGCCGGTGGCGCTCACCTCCGTGGCATTCCTAGTGGGGCTGGCGCTGCTACCCTGGGCGGAAGAGACCAAAGGCAAGGAGCTTCCCGCGTGACCCTGATGCACCTGTTCGATCTTTCCCTGACCGGCCGCCGTGACGCCGCCGCCTTGGAATTTGCCGATCGCACCTTCACCTTCGGCGAACTGGAAGAGCGCAGCAACCGGGTAGCCCATCTGCTGGCGAATCGCGGCCTGCGCACCGGCGACCGCCTTTGCGTCTACCTGGTCAACTGCGTCGAAATGATCGACCTCTACCTGGCCTGCGTGAAACTGGGGGTCATCTTCGTGCCCATCAATATTCTGTACCGCGATCGCGAGATGACCCACATTCTGACCGATGCCGATCCGGCGGCCGTTGTAGCGGCGAACGGATTCGCGTCACCCGTGCCGGTTTGGGACGTCGCGGCACTCGCCGGGGAGGCCACGCGCATGCCCGCCGGGCGTCCGGCTGTCGCGCTCGGTGGCGATACGCCCGCGGGCATCATTTACACCTCGGGCACCACCGGCGCAAGCAAAGGCGCGGTCCTGACGCACGACAATTTCGCGTGCAATGCCGTGAACCTGCTCACCTGCTGGCAAATCACGGAGGCCGACCGGTTACTGCTGGCGCTGCCCCTGTTCCATATTCACGCGCTGGGCAACGGACTGCATTGCTGGCTGGCCTCGGGATGCCGTATGAAGCTGCTGGAACGCTTCGAGCACCAGACGGCTGCGGCCACATTTCTGAAATTTCGCCCTACGCTCTTTTTCGGAGTGCCGACGATCTATGTGCGTCTGCTGGAGATTCAGGGGGACACGGCGCGCGCCATCGGAGCGTCAATGCGGCTGTTCGTTTCCGGATCCGCGCCGCTCTCCGCGCAGGTGCTGGAGGAGTTTCGCGAGCGTTTCGGCCACACCATTCTGGAACGCTACGGCATGAGCGAAACCTTCATGAACATGAGCAATCCCTATATTGGCGAACGGCGCGCCGGCAGCGTGGGCCTGCCGCTGCCCGGCGTTTCCGTGCGGCTGCTGAACAGCGAACTGGAACCCGTGCCCGACGGGCAGACGGGCGAACTGCACCTGAAGGGTCCGAACATATTTGCCGGCTACTGGCGCCGCGAAGAAGCCACGCGCGCTTCGCTGGTCGACGGTTATTTCCGCACCGGCGATCTGGCCATTCGAACCCCCGACGGATACTACACGCTCTGCGGGCGCAAGAGCGATCTGATCATATCCGGCGGCTTCAACATCTATCCCCGCGAAATCGAGGAATTCCTCGAGGAGCAGGCGGAAGTGGTCGAAGCCGCCGTGGTGGCGCGGCCGGATCGTCTGCGCGGCGAAGTGCCGGTAGCGTATGTAGTGCTGAAGGCTCCCATTGCGCTATCCGTGCTGGAACAGCGCTGCCGGGAAGAGCTGGCATCCTTCAAAGTGCCACGCGCGTTTCATACCGTGGAGAAGTTGCCGCGCAACGCCATGGGAAAAATCCAGAAGCACTTGCTGCCTCAGTAGCGCAAGAGCAAGCGGCATGCTGTCGTATAACGCTGGGAGTTGCTTCGTTGCCCCCCGTCGTGCGACGAGACCTGACGAACTTGGGCTAGTCGCCCGATACCGTCTCGTACTGCGGGCTGGCCGGTTTGCTGGCCTGCAGCGCGCCGAGACTCACGTGGATCTGCGGCATGGAGCCGGTCTCGAAGGATTCGCGTACCAGGGCGTCCCGGCTGGAATCCTCGAGTTTGTCGCGCAGCATCTGGCGGCGCAGGCGCGCTTCGAATTCGGCCAATTGCCGCTCGATGTCGGTCGCCTTGTTCTTATTGCGCACCATGTCTTCGCGATAGCGCTTCAGGAAGTAGCCGATGGTCTCCACGCGGATCCGGATCGACCCCGTGGGCTTGTTCTCGTCGATATCCTTGAAGCAGAAGTAGGGCGTGCCGGAGTGCTCCACGATCTCTTCCACCACGGTATAGATGGGAGCGTCGTGGCCGCACTTGAAGCTGGAAAGTTCCAGCGCCACCAGGTTGGGATGCCGCGCCACATACTTGGCGGCCCACACTTTGCGGCTGGTGTTTTCGCTGTAGGAGTTCTTCCAGACATCCAGGATGGACATGGGATGATCGATCTCGCCGGACAGTACGTCGTCGCCAAAGAGGCGCCAGACGATGTCGTCGTCGATGGGCAGGCAGTCTTCGGTGAAGACCGGGTAGCCGAGCTTCTGGAATTCCTCCAGGATTTCGTGATTGACGCCGGGGTCGTTATGATACGGCCGGCCGAGCAGCACCACACCGAGCCTGTCCTCACGCTCCAGTTGTTCCAGCACTTCGCGGGCTGCGCCGCGCATCTGGTGGTTGTTGAAAGAATCGAGCGCGCGATAGCCTTGCTCTACGGCCCGCTTGTTCTCTTCGGGTGTAAGGCCGAAGATGTCCTGGAACTGTTCGAACAACTGCCGCTCCAGCAGTTCCGGTTTGGAGATGTTGACAAACGTGTCCATGAAGAGCACGCCCTTCTCCTTGAACAGGTCGCCTTCCTTGGTGAACGCCGCTTTCACAGCCTCCGGTGTGGCCGCCACCGTGGGACAGGAACGGCTGGCCTGCGTGCCCTGCAACTCGCTGGTGAGGCAATCGATCATCGGGAAGAAGATGATGTCGAGCGGCTTTTTGGCGTGCACCTTGTACAGCAGGTTATGCACGTGCGGAATGCCGAGCTTGGAGGGGAAACACGGGTCGATGGCCCCGCGCTTGGCGCCCTCTTTGTACAGTTCCTCGCTGGTGTACTCGGAGTAGACCAGGTTCTCCGCCTTGATGCCGAGCGAGGCAAAATAGCCGGTGAAAACCGGCGTCATCGAGTACATGTTGAGCACTCGCGGCATGCCGATGCGGATCTCGCCGCGTTTCTTGAGTAGCTCGGCGCGCCTCTTCTGCGCGGCCGTGATCTGGAATTTCGGCGCCGGGCCGGAAACCAGCGGCACGTCGGGCACACGGAAGACGCCCTTGGCGGACATCTCCACGAAGTTCGGGTTGGCCTTCTTGATCTTGTCGAGGTTACCCTTGATGCCGCGCATCTCCTCGATATTCTCCACCGTGCCTTTTTCGCACGTGGCGATGATCAGGCGCTGCGCTCCGGCTTCCAGCGGGACTTTGGTCCGGACGGGCGGCTTGTACTCCGGATTGGGAACCGTGGTCTTGACGTCAATGAACGTGCGCAGGCACTTGTTCTTGCAGAAGTAGCAGCGGGTGGCTTCTTCGCGCGTGGTTTTGTACTGAATGGTGGCGCACTGGTCGAGCCCGATGAACGTGCTTTTTCGCCCGTTGTCCCACAGGCGCCCGGCTTCCAGCGCCGCGCCGATCGCCCCGGCCTCGCCGCAATGCTCGTGCACGATTACGTCCGCGGGAGTTTCCTTACCCTTGAAGCGCGATTCGATGAAATCCACTTGCGCCTTCACGGCCGCCAGGTTGTACTGCGTGCCGCCCTGTAGCAGGAAGCGCGAGCCGATGGCCGAAAGGTTCGGAATCTGCGAAACGTACAGCCAGATGTTCTTGGGCAGCACGTTGCACAGCCCGGCCATGATCTCTTCGGGCTTCCAGCCCTGGCGCTGGAAATCCACGATGTCGCTCTGCATGAACACCGCGCACCCGTACCCGAAACTGGGGAAGCCTTTGGCGCCGAAGGCGGTGTCCGCGTAATCCTCCACGGCCACGTTGAAGCCCTGAGCGGTGGATTGCAGAAAGTAACCGTTGCCGGCCGAACATTGGGTATTCAGTTTGAAATCTTTGACGCGGTTGTTCTTCAGGATAATGATTTTGATATCCTGGCCGCCGACATCGCAGATCACATCCACGCCCTCGTAGAAGTGCAGACCGGCTTCGGTGTGAGCTACAGTTTCGACCAGCGCGGCATCGGCGCCAATGACGTCTTTGAGAATGTCTTTGGCATAGCCGGTGGTGCCCACGCCCAGGATCCTTAGTTCCACGCCCTGGTCGCGAATCTGCCGGTCGAGTTTCTGCAACACCTCGATGGTGTCTTCGATCGGATTGCCCTTGGAAAGCTGGTAGGTCTTGGCCAGGATCCGGCGCTTATGGTCCTTCGACATCAGCACCGCTTTGGTGGAGGTGGAACCGCCGTCAATACCGACAAAACCTTCCACCACGTCGCCCGGCTGGAACTGTGCGGGGACGAATTTCCTGGTCCGGTACTTGGCTTTGAACGCGGCCAGGTCGGCCTCGTCTTTGGCCAGTCCGCCACCGCCGCCACGCTTGGATTTTTCCTCCTCACGGCCCACGTTGACGTACCACTCCAGCTTGTCGAGCCCGATGTACTGACCGACGCCTTCGTCTTCGCTCTTACCGAACTCCACCGATCCGATGGCGGCGAAATACTGCGCGTTGTCGGGCGTCTTGATCAGATCTTCCGGCGGAATACCTTCCGGCAGCGGCGTGTTGCGCTCTTCCCAGATGCGCGGAATGTTGCTCTTCCAGCAGTCGCGCATGCCCTTGATGTAGCAGTTGGGGCCTCCCAGCAGCAGGACCACCGGTTGCAGCGTGTTGCCGCGCGTGAGTACCGAGAGATTCTGCATCACGATGGCTTCGAACAGCGATGCCATCAGCTCGTCGGGCGGCACGCCCATTTTCTGGAGTCCGTTGATATCCGTTTCCGCGAACACACCGCACTTGCCGGCTACGGGATGCAGCTTGACGCCCTTGTAACCCATCTCGCAGAGCTGCTCCGAGGGGATGCGTAGCTTCGCGTTGATCTTGTCGATGACCGCGCCGGTGCCTCCGGCGCACTTATCGTTCATCGAGGGAATCTTTTTCTTGCGGCCGGTCTCGGGGTCCTTCTTGAAAATGATGATCTTGGCGTCCTGCCCGCCCAGTTCGATCACCGACCCACATTCCGGGTACATCCGCTCCACCGCCAGCGACACGGCGTTGACTTCCTGGACGAATTTGGCGCCCAGGTACTTGGCCATGCCGTTGCCGCCGGAACCGGTGATGAACATGCGCGAGCGCCGGGCATCGAAACCGTCGATCTCAATTTCGAAACGCTTCAGAAACTCCAGCACCTTCTCCGGCTGCCTGGTATCGTGCCGCTGATAATCCTGCCAGAGAATCTGGTCGGTCGCCGCGTCGATCACCACGGCCTTTACCGTGGTGGAGCCGACATCCATGCCGATAAGGAAATTGTTCTCCATGGGATTAATTGGCCCGAGTTCCTTCCGCCTTCATCCGATCCGCAATATGCAGCACGAAATTCGCTGCGCCGCCCACGTAACCCTTGGTATGCGGCACCTGGTACAGCGGCCGCCTGGTTTCGGGGTGCGCTTCCACCCAGGCGCGCGCCTGGTCCAGCGTGAGTCCGCTCTTTTCCAGCGCTTCGGCGAATTCCTTCTTGGCCTTGTTTTTGGCTTCGCCCAGTGCCATTTGCACACGCGAGTGGGCGTTGATTTCGCCTTCGCCCGAGGTTTCGATAGGCAGATAGATCATGTCCTTGTAAGCGGACACCACGGCAGACTGCGCACCGTCGGACTGCGTCGACGGCATGCAGCCGAACGGTTTCACGCTGAGCACCATGTGAGCCAGATCTTTATTGGAGTAGTAGATGTTCTTAGCGACTTCCAGGTGGCCCTCGCCGCCGCCGGCGCGCGAGTTATAGAACGGGTGACCCAGGCGCTGCAATTCGTACTGATCGGTGAGGTGATGGGCAATGCCTCCGAGAGCATCTACAATCTTGTGATACTCGCCCTTGAAAATGGCTTCCGCAAGTTTCAGCTTGGCCACCTTCTGGCGGTAGTTGACTTCGATTTTGGCGCGCGTTCCGAGCTTCCAGATGGGAGGCAGTACCGCGCCTTCGTCGAGGCCCTTGAAGTCCTTGTACTTCTGGACAACCTGGTGAATCATGTACATGATCCAGGTTCCGATGGGCTCCACCAGAACCTGCGCCCCTTCCTTTTGCAGGAAGTGGAACATGTTGAAGTTGCCGTCGCCTTCAGTAGTCTGGGCCCAGAACTCGCCGGTGATCTTGACGATGGGCTTCACGCGCAGGCGATCGATCTCCACTTCGTTGAACCGGTCGCGGCATCGCTCCAGGGCCGGCACATACTCGTCGCCCTTGAGTTGCTTGACAAACTTGCCGACGTACTCGGCGGTATCGGAGAAGCCGCCCAGGTATTTTGCCATCCCCTCGTCGAGCTTCCACGGACGCTTCTTGCGGAAGACCTCGTGCATGTAGTCCATGGTTTCGTCGAGGACGCGGTCGGTCTCGCCCCCGATGGTTTCGTAGGGCCGGATGGCGTACGCCACTTCATTCATGACATCGCCGCAATTCAGCGCGTTGAGGATGCCCAGGAAGAAGTCCAGGTTCATTTCCATGCCGGCTTCGGCATCGGACTGGCTGAGCCCGCCGGACTGCTGAAACAGCAGCACGCGGAAACCGTCGAACCCGCTATTGCGCAACGCCAGGCGGTATTCGGCTTCATACATACCGAAGCGGCAGGGGCCGCAAGCGCCGGCGGTGAAAAACACATACCGGTCGATGATCTCCTGTTTGGTTAAGCCCTGTTCTTCCAGGTTTTGCAGATACTGAACCAGGTTTCCGACGGTAAAATAAGTGGGGTTGCACTGGCCGTTGTTGCCGTACTCTTTGCCCGTCTGAAAAGCCTTCACGTTGGGAGTCGGCACCGCTTCGGCACGGTAGCCCAGGCCTTCGAGCGCGCCATGCACCAGCTTTTCATGCTTCCAGGTGAGTCCGCCAAACAGCAGCGTGGTGTTGCCACGCTGATCTTTCGTGAAGGGCTTTTCCACCGGCTTTTTGAAGTGGTGGACCTCCCGTTTGGCGAAGCCGGCTTCCCGCTCGAGCCGTTCGCGTTCTTCTCTGAGGCGTTGCTGAATCACGTCCTCGATCGAACTACCGATCTGGACCAGGTTCGCCGGGTGTGTTGCTTTCGGTTCGACAGGCTGAGTGCTCATAAGTGCGCTTCTTTCCCAGTTTGGAAGTATTTTGCCGCTTTAAGCGATTGAAAGACATAGGTATTCATCGAATGGCGACTTTCCTGATGGAATGGGGGATATAGGGGAGTGAGCGGGAGGCAAATCCCGTGGAAAATCGGCCCCCGAACCGGCCGGAATTCCTTTGTTTGTAATCATCCGGACATTCTTAGTGATTCTGGGACCGGTGTACTTTCGGACCCTTTTCAACATACGGCCGATGGAAGTTAAGCAGGCGGTGAACGCCAAGTTAGCGCCGCCGGAAAGGACTTATGAAACGATACATTCCCGTCGTTGCTACCGCCGCCTTGTTTGCGCTATCCGCCGCCGCTCAATCCACGCCTACGGTAGTGGGTATCCGCGGACCGTTATTTACCATCAACGGTCACCTGACTTACACGCCGGAGGCGGGGTTCCCCAACGCCGATCCGAACCTCATCGGCACGCTGCTAAACGTGCGCGCCGTTCAAGCCGTTTTCGACGATGCCAACTACCCTAAGCGGGGAACCCGGCGGAATCCCTATCCGACTGCGGTGATGGGTGCCGTTTCCTGGGACTATCCGGACACTGGAAAGTGGGATCCGGAGCGAAACACGCAGGAGTTCCTTGCAGCGCTGCCGGCGTGGCGCCGCGCCGGTCTGCTGGCCTTCACGGTGAACCTCCAGGGCGGCGGCCCCACGGACGGCAATTACGGCCTGGGCGGGCAGCCCCACGATAACAGCGGGTTCGACGCCGAAGGCAACCTGAAACCGGCTTACGCCAAACGGCTCCAGAACATCATTGCCGCGGCGGACCGCAACGGAATGGTCGTCATCGTCGGGCTCTTCTATTTCGGCCAGGACAGTCGCGTGGCCACGACGCCCGACGATGGCAACCTCCGGCGGGCAATCGTTAACGGCATCGAGTTCCTCAAATCCCTGCCGAACCGGAACATTCTGGTGGAGATCGACAACGAGGCCAACCCCTCTTACAGCCATCCTCTGCTCAGGCCGAATGAACGCCTGGCCGAAGCTGTCCTGCTCGCCAAGCAGGTGGCGGGCGGCCGGATCCCCATCTCTTTCAGTTGGGTCGGCGCCGTGGGGCAGGCGGGCGGCCCTGGCGACGCGGCGATCGACGCAGTGGACTACGTCCTGTTCCACACCAACGGGCGCACGCCCGAAGAGGTTCATCGGACTATTTTCGATATGCGGCGCTGGGCGGGGTACAGCCGGCCCATGTTGATTAACGAAGACGGCGTCAGCTCCATGAACCTGCATGCCGCCGTACAGGAGCGCGTCGGCTGGGGATATTACGACCAGGGCTGGAATAACCACCTCGATGGATTCCAGTCTCCGCCGGTGAAGTGGGGAATCAGCACGCCGGTCAAGTGGATGTTCTTTGAGCAGGTGGCCAGACTCACCGGTTCCGAGATCCCGCCCAGGCCGATGTACGATTCCGATGAGGTGCCCGCCATCAAGCTGGCCGGCTTCACGCCCGGCCAGGTATTGCGCTCAGGGGAACGCGGCCAGATTGAGGTAATCGTTGAGGATCGGCACCCACGTTGGCCGATCAAACGGGTGGAGTTCTTCATCGACGGGCGGCCTTTCAGCTACACCAGTAACGCGCCTTTCCGGCTCGGCGGGCGCGGGTCCGGCGCTCCGTCCCTTGCCTCGTTCGGCTCCGGCAAGCACGTTCTGCGGGTGGTCGCCTATGACCGCCGGGGGCCATTATTCTCCGAGTCGTGCAGCATTCTCGAAGTGCCCTTCGTATTGGAGTAGGAGCCGATACAGGGCGGTCTTTCATGTTGCACAGGGAGGACAAGTAGAACGCGGCGCCTACGGGAGGAGCAGTTCGCGCAGCAGGGCCGGAACCTCGCGCGGATGTTTGATGGCCCGCACCTGGAATCCGGCGGCGCGCCCGCTGGCGAGGCCCGCTTCGGAATCCTCGAGCACCAGCGGAGCTTTCACCCCCAGACGCTCGGCCGCCAGCAGGTACGGTTCGGGATGCGGCTTGAGCCGTTTGACGGTATCGCCGCCGATCACCGTACCGAAGTGCGCGCGGATTCCGCCGTTGACCAGCAGGGGCTCGATCTCCGCACAGGAACTGGAACTCACTACTGCCAGTTTGTGCCTGAGTTCCAGCGCCGCCAGAACCTCCGGCAACGCCGGTTCGAACGGCGGAGTGCCCTCCATGCGCGTGCGGAACAGCTCTTTCTTCGCCGGATATTGCGCCCATAATTCCTGCCAGTCCCTGGGCGGATCGCTTTGCGTGGCCATCATCCGCAGCATGTCGCGGTCGTCGATTCCGATGCAGCACGCGCTGTAAAAGCCCCACTCCAGCCTGACTCCCAGCGGCGCCAGCACCTCCGCCCAGCAGGCACAATGCATGGGCTCGGTGTCCAGCAAGACGCCGTCGAAGTCAAAGAGTACGGAATCGAAATCAGGCATTGCAGGAGTTATTTAAGGTTATCATTGAACTAATCACCATGGCCTCTGAAGAAGATTTGAAAGCTGAGATTGAGCGCTTGCGCGCCGAAAACGAAAACCTCAAAAAGCCCGTGGCCCGGGGCCAGATCTCGATGAAGGTCAGCGAGAAGGGCGCCCTTTCCGTGTACGGCCTCGGACGCTTCCCCGTCACGCTCTACCGCGAGCAGTGGGACAAATTGCTGGGCGTGGCTGACCAGATTCGAGGGTTCATCCAGGATCACGATAGCGAGCTCAAGAAGAAGGAATAGCCATGGGCAAGGGAGCGGCTCTGGTCACCGGTGCTTCCAGCGGGATCGGAGCCGAACTGGCGCGGTTATGCGCCGGCGATGGCTATGACCTCATCCTGGTGGCGCGCCGCGCCGGGCGCCTGCGGGAGCTGGCCGCGTCTCTGAAGGCTTCAGTCCGCTGCATCACCGCGGACTTGTCCGATTCTCACGCGCCCGAGGCAATCTATGAAGACGCTCGCGGCGTCCCCATCGATATTCTGATCAACAACGCCGGCATCGCTGTGCGCGGCCTTTTTGCCGAAACGGATTGGAGCGCGCAGGCTTCCCTGCTACAGATCAACATGGTGGCCCCGGCGCACCTGACCCGCCTGTTTCTGCCGGATATGGTGCGCCGCCGTTCCGGACGAATTCTCAACGTGGCTTCCACCGCGGCCTTTGTCCCCGGGCCGTTCATGGCGACCTATTACGCTTCCAAGGCGTTCCTGCTTTCGTTCTCCGAAGCCATCGCCAACGAGTTAAAGGGCACGGGTGTCACCGCGACCGTGCTCTGTCCCGGACCCACCCGCACGGAATTCTTTCAAGCCGCGGGAATCGAAGACAGCAACCTGTTGCAAGGCGGGAACGTGATGGCAGCGGCCGAGGTGGCGCGCATCGGCTATCGCGCCATGATGCAGGGCAAGGCGCAGGTGATTGCCGGAGCGCGCAATCGCTGGATGATGCGAGGCGCGCGCCTGGCGCCGCGCACCATGCTGGCGGAAGTCACGCGCCGCCTGAATTCCAGCGGAAAATAACGTCATGGACCAGCCTTTCGAAAGCCACGGCATTTACGGCGTGCTGCACCGCCCCGGCGCGCCACGCGGTGACGCCATCGCGCTGGCACACGGCGCCGGCTCGAATCACAACGCGCCGCTTCTGGTCAAAATGGCTCAGGCGTTCGCGGACGCCGGATACCTCGCACTCCGCTACGATCTCCCTTTCCGCCGGCAGCGTCCCAAGGGTCCGCCCTTTCCCGCCACGGCGGCGCGCGATAGAGAAGGCGTCGCCGCTGCCGTCGCCGCGCTCCGCACCCTGGCGGCGGGACGCGTCTTCGCCGGCGGCCACTCCTATGGGGGACGCCAATCCGCCATGGCCGCCGCGGAACGGCCTGGCCTGGCTGATGGTCTGCTGCTCCTCTCCTATCCGCTGCACCCGCCGAACCGTCCGGAGCAGAAACGCACCGCTTTCTTTCCCGATTTGCACACCCCGGCCCTGTTCGTACACGGCACCTCCGACCCTTTCGCCACTCCCGAAGAATTGCGCGAGGCCATCGCTATGATCCCCGCGCGTACCGATGCGCTGTTCGTGCAAGGCGCGGCCCACGACTTGAAACGCGCGCCCAGCCTCTCCGCGGACATCCTGGAGCGTTTTCACGCCCTGCTGTGATGCTATTCTGAGATTTTCCCCAGAGGGTCATATTATGCGTGAATACCGGTATACGACTCCCCACGGGATCCAGGTCACGCGCACAACGTCAAAAAGCAACTTCCGCAAGGGGTTGATCCATTTGTTGCGCGATCTGGACGGCCATCGTGGGATTTATCTTTCCTCGGGATACGAGTATCCCGGGCGGTATTCGCGTTGGGACATCGCCTCCACCTGCCCGCCGCTGGAGATCTTGGCATTCGATCGCCAGGTGGAAGTCCGCCCGCTGAACGAGCGTGGCCGGCGCATCATCCGGATCCTGTACCCCGTACTGGAGACGCATCCCGATTGGGAGGAGTGCTCGCTGCGGGAAGACGCCCTCGAAGGCCGGCTGAAGCCTCTGCCCGCGCTGTTCCCGGAAGAGGAGCGCAGCAAGCAGCCCTCGGCATTCTCCATTCTGCGCACGCTCATGCAGGAATTCCGCGGCGAAGAAGATTCGCGCCTCGGCCTGGTGGGCGCGTTCGGCTATGACCTGCTGTTCCAGTTTGAGCCCATCCACAAGAAACTCCCCCGCAGCGGCCACAAGGATTTGCACCTGTTCCTGTGCGATGACCTGTGGCTGATGGACCGCAAAAAGGAACAGGTGGAGCGCTACCGTTACGATTTCGCGAACGATACGTTGTCCACCGCCGGCCTGCCGCGCGATGGTGCAGCCATCGCCCCGCCCGCGCACCGCGAACCCGGACCGATCGCCAGCGATCATACGCCCGAAGAGTACATGGCCAAGGTGGAGACCGTCCGCGAAGGCATGCGGCGCGGCGATTACTATGAAGTTGTCCTGCGCCAGACTTTCCGCACGCCGTATTCCGGGAAAGCTTCCGAGTTGTTCCAGCGCGTGCAGCGCGCCAGCCCCAGCCCTTACGAATTTCTGCTGCAATTCGGCGAGGAACAACTGGTGGGCGCATCGCCGGAAATGTTTGTGCGGGTGGAAGGACAGCGTGTGGAAACGTGCCCCATCTCCGGCACGGCCCAGCGCACCGGCGACCCGTTGCGCGATGCCGACAACATTCGCGAACTGCTGAAATCCGCCAAGGAAGAATCCGAGCTGACCATGTGCACGGACGTGGACCGCAACGATAAATCGCGCGTCTGCGAACCGGGCACGGTTAAGGTGATCGGACGCCGGCTCATCGAGTCGTACGCCGGCGTGTTCCACACCGTGGATCACGTGGAGGGATTCCTGAAGGAAGGCTTCGATTCGCTGGACGCGTTCCTCAGCCACATGTGGGCCGTCACGGTGATCGGCGCGCCCAAAAAGGCGGCCGCGGAGACGGTGGAATCCCTGGAGCGCGACGCGCGCGGCTGGTATGGGGGAGCCATCGGCACGATTTCGCTGAATGGCGACATCAATACCGGCATCCTGATCCGCACGACGTATCTGAAGGACGGTATGGCATCGTACCCGGTGGGTGCCACGTTGCTTTACGATTCCGTTCCGGCCATGGAAGAGCGTGAGACGCGGCTCAAGGCCACGGGCTTTTTCCGCACTCTCGGCGCGGGCGATCGCCCCGTTTCCGCCAGTGTGGAGCGAGAACACGTTGGCGCCGGGACCAGGCTGCTGCTGGTGGATAACGACGATTGCTTCATCCACACCCTGGCCAACTACGCCCGCCAGACCGGCGCCGATGTAGTGACGTACCGTGCCGGATTTCCGCCCGAACTGATCGCGGAGATCGCCCCCAGCCTCATTCTGATTTCACCCGGTCCGGGGCGCCCGGTGGATTTCGGCGTGCCGGACCTGGTGAAGGCGGCGGTGCGTCTCGGCGTCCCCGTGTTTGGCGTGTGTCTCGGGTTGCAGGGAATTGTCGAAGCGTTCGGTGGGGAATTGGGCGTGCTGGATTACCCCATGCACGGCAAACCCTCCCCGGTGCGCCACCGCGGCATCGGCATTTTCGAAGGCATGCCCGAAGAGTTTCTGGTGGGCCGCTACCACTCGCTGTTCGCGCGGCGCGAAACGTTTCCGGCTTGCCTGGAAATCACGGCCGAAACCGCGGACGGAGTCATCATGGGAGTCCGCCATCGCGAGTTGCCGATCGAAGCCGTGCAGTTCCATCCGGAATCGATCCTGACGGCCGAAGACGATCACGGCCTGAAGCTGATGGAAAATGCCGTGCGGGTGCTGGTAGGACAGGCCTCGTGGCCGGTCCGAAGTCAATCGTAAGGCGCCCGTGCTGGTTCCCAACCTATCCATGCTGCCGCAGGATCAGCTAAGACTCTGGCCCGAACTGGCGGCCACGCCGGAAACTTTCACGCTCTACGGCGGTACGGCCCTGACATTGCGCCTCGGGCATCGCACGTCAGTCGACTTCGACTTCTTTTCGAATGCGCCGTTCGATCCGGAGCAGCTCGCCTCGATGGTGCCCTATCTGAAAGACGCAGAGCGCATTCAGGTGGCTCATAACACTCTGACCTGCCGTGTGGATCGCGCAGGCTCGGTCCTGGTATGGTTCTTCGGCGGACTCGACCTCGCGCAAGTGGCGGAGCGTGACGGTGTGGGGGGATGACTCTGTATGTCGCCTCGCTGCTGGATCTTGCCGGAACAAAGATGGCAGTCGTGCAAAAACGGGCCGAAGTGAAGGACTATCTCGACGTGGACGCGCTACTGCGACACGGCGTGGATTTGCCTGCCGCGTTAACTGCCGGGAGAGTTGTTTACGGACGCAGGTTCAATCCAGTGATCACGCTCAAGGCGCTCAGTTTTTTCGACGATGTGCCGGCCCTCCCTGGTGAGGTCAGAGAGCGCCTCCGCGCGGCAGTAGCAGCCGTGGATCTCAGCAGACTGCCATGAAGCCATTGTCCCCGACACCGGAATTGTTGACCGTAGCCGAGCGCGTGGTTTGGTTCAAGGCGCCTTTGGATGCCCTCGCCGACCCGGTGCATTTCCTGGCGCATGTGATGACTTATGGAACCATCGAAGACCTGCGCCCGCTCGAAGGTATTGTCGCTCTGAGTGATTTCCGGGAAGTGCTGGAACACGCGCCAGCGGGCATCTTCGATCCACGCTCGTGGGCGTACTGGAATCTGAAATGCGGGCGGGTGCCGGCGCCGCCGCTGCCTGTGCGCGAAATTCCTTACTGAACTTTCGATGTCGTCTGGAGGTTCGCCACGAACGCTGATTGCCGGTCCGGCACTTTCCCGAGCCTGACGAGCCGGGATGCAATGGATCCGCGCGTCCGTTGAAATAGCGATGCGATGTTTGCGACGCTCTGGCCGGAGTCGAAGAGTCTGGTGAGTTCCCGGTCGTCCTCATCACGCCACGCCTTGCCGGCGTTGGGAGGCAGGGCGGAGTTGCGCGTTTGTTGTTTGATCTGGTGATTCATGCCGGCCAAAGCCACGTGCAAAGCGCGAATCACCTCCGGCGACTCCAGCGGCGAACCGGGCTCCAGCACTTCTCCGGTGCGCGGATCGACGCCATCGGCCAGCGCTTCGACGATCTGTTTTGCAGTACCAAGGTCCATGGGGTTCGAAATAATAGTCGGCTCGCCAGGGGGATCCTCTCAGGAATTTCGGCCTTGAACCACTTGGTTGCCCATCGCGCTTTGCACCCGCGCCAGGGTCTCCTCGACATCCGGCCGGTCCACGCGAATTACCGTACAGTGGGGACCGGTGGGACGCCAGCGCTCGAACATGCGCGGCGCCGGAAATCCGGCGAAGATGCCGATCAACGGGACGCCCGCGGCGGCGGCGACATGCTGGCCGGCGGAATCGTAGCCCACATACAACTTCGCGCCTGTGACGATCGCCGCGAATCCGGCAAACGACCCGTCCCAGAAGGTCACCTTTGCGCCCGATCGGTCCACTGCGCGTTTCACCCGCTCGGCCTCTTCCCCGCCCGCCCCCCTGTCGATGTACAGCGGCATTCCGCGCCCCGCCAGCAGACGCAGCAGTTCCTCTTCGAACGGGTCGGGCAGCCGCTTGGCGGGATTCTCGCCCACCCCCAGGCTCACCGCGACATACGGCGCCTGCGACGGCGCGGGTCCCGGCGCAACATAGGGCTTGGCGCCGGCTATCCCGAGCGTCTTCTCCACCCAATCGGCTGCCAGATCCGGCAGCGGCCGGTCGGACTCGCCGCCATAGCCGCGGCTCTCAAACAGGTGATAGTGGTCCTCCGAACAGACCGGCAACAGCCCCAGTTGCGTGAGGCGCGAATCGGGATCGATCACCGCCGAATCGGTCGCGGTCAAAGCCCCCTTCAGTTCTTCCCACGCGGCCAGGCGTTCGCGCAGGCTGCCGCGGCGGTACGCCACCTCGGCGTGATGAATCCGGCGGTCGGCCGCGAACAGTTCGAAGTTCTTGCGCGGCCCCACGAACACGATACTCGCCTGCGGAAATCGCTTCTTGGCGGCGGCCAGCATCACACTCGTCACCGCGACATCGGCGCCCAGCGTGACACGCGAGAGGATGAAGACGCGCCGCGGCCTGCCGGCAACGGGCCGCACGCGGCGAACGCGGTCGTAGCGCGCCACCAGCGCGGCGGCATCCAGACCCTCCACCGCCTGCGCCACCGCCTGCGAAAACAGGCGCGCGTAGGCGTCGCACAGCGCCGGCTCGAAGCGATCGGCGAGCCCCTCCACCAGGGTGCCGAACAGCGCCTGCCCGCACGGGTCCTGCACCAGCGCGCCCGGGAAGGTCTTGGGCGGGTGCCCGGCCAGGCACTCGTCCAACAGCTTCCGCGCGATCTCTTTACACGAAGTACTTCTCAATCAGGATCCCCAGCTTCGTGCGCGTGGCTTCCGGCACCATGTTGCGGTCCGTGAGAATGGCGTGCGCCAGTGCCGAGCCGCACTTGCAGGAGCGTTCGGCGGGCATGGCGGCTACCGCCTCCGCCACCACGCGGCAGGCGTTCTCGGCATTCTTCACCAGGTGGCCGATAATGTCGCTAACGGTCACGGCATCGTGATCGCTGTGCCAGCAGTCGTAATCCGTCACCATCGCCACGGTCGCATAACAAATCTCGGCCTCGCGCGCCAGTTTTGCCTCTTGCAGGTTGGTCATCCCGATCACGTCCATGCCCCAACTGCGATACACGTTCGACTCCGCCTTCGTCGAAAACGCCGGGCCCTCCATGCAAAGGTACGTGCCACCCTTCTTGCCGGTGACGCCCACCGCCTGGCAAGCGCCGGCCACCACATCGGCAAGCTGGGGACAAACCGGGTCAGCGAAGCTGATGTGGGCCACCAGTCCGTCGCCGAAGAACGTGGATACGCGCCCGCGCGTGCGGTCGAAGAACTGATCGGGAATGACGAAGTCCAGCGGCTTGTGCTCTTCTTTCAGGGAACCCACCGCGCTCAGTGAAATGATGCGCTCCACGCCCAGCGATTTCATGCCATAGACGTTCGCCCGGAAGTTCAGCTCCGAGGGAGAAATGCGATGCCCGCGGCCGTGACGCGCCAGAAAGGCGACGTTGCGGCCAGCTAACGTACCGAGCACATAATTGTCGGACGGCGCGCCGAACGGCGTGGTGATGTTGGCTTCTTCCTGCGCTTCAAAACCGGACATGCCGTACAGGCCGCTGCCCCCGATGATTCCAATTTCCGCTTTCAATGCCAATCCTCCGATTGAATGAGTTCCAGCAATACGCCTCCGGCCGAGGCCGGATGGACGAAAACGTAAGTGTGGCCGGCCGCCCCCTCCCGTGGCGCGTTCAGCAACCGCGCGCCGGCCGCCGCCAGGCGTTCCACCGCGGCGTTCAGGTCCGGCACGCGCAGGGCCACGTGGTGGAGCCCGGGTCCGCGTTTTTCCAGAAACTTCGCAATGGGCGAATCGGGCGTGGAAGGCTCCAGCAGCTCGATGCGCGAATCGCCGGCCGGCAGCATGGCGACGTTCACCTTTTCCGCGGCGATGGATTCGCGATGCTCGACCGTGAGCCCCAGAGCCTGGTAGAACGCGATGGCGGGGTCCAGCGCGCGCACGGCGATGCCCAGGTGGTCGAGGGAAGGCGCCACCGTCCGCCGCACCGCCGGCTTTTCGAAGGCGCGATCGATCGCCGCGAGCAGTTCCGCGATGCCGGCCCCTGCGGTTGCAATCGTGCGGACAATCGCAGGCGCGATGCCGCCAGACAGGCTCAACATCGCTTGCAACTCACGCTCCACGCGGTCGGCGCCGGCCTGATCGGCTTTGTTGATCGCGAACACGTCGGCTATCTCCATGATGCCGGCCTTGATGGCTTGCACGTCGTCACCCATGCCGGGCACCAGCACCACCACGGTCACTTGCGCCAGTCCGGCGATCGCCACTTCGTCCTGCCCCACGCCCACGGTTTCGATCAGCACGTAATCGCGGCCGGCGCCATCCATCAGGCGCGCCAGATCGCGCGTGGCGCGCGCCAGGCCGCCCAGCGAGCCGCGCGTGGCCATCGATCTTATGAAAATGCCGGCATCAGCATGATGCTGCTGCATGCGAATGCGATCGCCCAGAATGGCGCCGCCGGTGGCCCGGCTGCTGGGGTCGACGGCCAAAATCGCCACTGTCTTACCTTGCTGCCTCAGTGCCAGGGCAAGGCCATCCACCAGCGTGCTTTTGCCCGCGCCCGGCGGTCCGGTGATTCCGACAATTCGCGCATGGCCGGCAAAGGGCGCAAGATCGCGCAGCAGTTCCGCGCCTCGCGGATCGCGATTTTCCACCGCGGTGGCCGCGCGAGCGAGCAAGCGCGCATCGCCGTCCCGGATTTTACGGGCCCAGTCGGTCATTAGCTTTTCAATAGTTGCCGGGCAATCACCAGGCGTTGAATCTCGCTGGTGCCTTCCCCGATCGTGCAGAGTTTGACGTCGCGGTAAAACTTCTCCACCGGATAATCTTTAATGAACCCGTAGCCGCCGTGAATCTGGACGGCCTCGCCCGCAATGCGCACGGCCGCTTCGGAAGCGAACAGCTTGGCGCTGGCCGATTCGCGCGTCACCCTCATGCCGCGATCCAACATCCACGCCGCCCGGTAATTCAGCAGGCGCGCGGCATCCAGATCCACCGCCATGTCCACCAGTTTGTGCTGGATGGCCTGAAATTCGGAAATCGGACGCCCGAACTGCTTCCGCAACTTCGAATAGCGGAGCGCCGCATCGTACGCCCCTTGTGCCATCCCGATGGAGAGCGCGGCAATGGAAATGCGTCCGCCATCCAGAATTTTGAGGCTGTCCACGAATCCATTGTTCAGCTTGCCCAGTAATTGCTCTCGAGCCAGTCGGCAGCCTTCGAAAATGACCTCTCCGGTGGCGCTGGCGCGCAGCCCGAGTTTGTTTTCCTTCTTGCCGCAGCGGAAACCCGGCGTGCCCGCTTCTATGACGAAGGCCGAAATTCCGTGCTGTGCCGCGGCCCTGTCCGTCACCGCCATGGCCACGCAGACGTCGGCGTAATGCGCGTTGGTGGTGAATGTCTTGGCGCCATTCAGAATCCAGACGCCGTCTTCCAACACTGCCTTAGTGCGCGTTCCGGCCGCGTCAGACCCGGCCTCCGGCTCCGTCAGCGACCAACATCCGATCCACTCGCCGGTAGCCAGTTTTGGCAGGTAGCGCTTCCGCTGTTCCTCGCTGCCCATCTTATAGATGTGGTTCGAACACAGCGACGTGTGGGCCGCCACGATGATCCCCACCGACCCATCCACTCGGGAGAGTTCCTCGATGATAATGGAGTACTCGATGTACCCCATCCCCGCGCCGCCCGATTCTTCCGGGAAGATGGAACCCATGTACCCGAGTTTGCCGAGTTTGCGGACTACCTCCAGCGGAAACGTCTGGGTTTCGTCCCACTCCATGACGTGCGGCGCAATTTCGGCCTCGGCGAATTCCCGGACCGACTTGCGCAACTGAATCTGCTCGGGGGTGTGCTCGAAATCCACGCTTAGACGATCTCTTCCCTGGCCGCGTCCCAGTGCATCGTGCGTCCCAAACGATAGCTGTCCACGGCCATGCGGCAGGCGATGGCAACGCGGAATCCGATGTCGAACGGACAGGCGATCTGCGAACTGGCGCCGCGAATATTGTCGATGAAATTCTGCATGTGGGCCTTGGGGTCGCTGCGCGTGGCGCCCACCATTTCATTGCCGTCCCTGCGATTCACTTTTTGCGGCGTGTAGCGGATGCCTTGCGGCGTGTGGGAGAGAGTGCCGTTGTCGCCCAGCACGTCTTCGGTGACGCGGAGTTGATCGTTGCCGAAGCCGGAATCCCAACTGAACAGCAGTTCTTCGTTGTGCTCCATGGCAACGTTCATCGTGTCGGGCACTTCGCGGCCGTCCTTCCACAGGTACAAGCCGCCGGTCATGGTGACGCGCGCCGGAATGCTCAGGTTCATCGCCTTGTACCAGAATGAAAGCTGGTGGCACATGTTCTCGTATACGTTGCCGCCCGAATAATCCCAGAAGTAGCGCCAGTTGATGTAGCGGTTGGCGTCGAAGGCGTGCGGCGGCGCGCTGCCCAGGAAGGATTTCCACACAATGTTTTCCGGGGTCATGTCCGGTTCGATCAGGCGTGCCCACTGTGGCTTTCCGTGCGGCGTGTTACGGTACATGCGCGCTTGAATCGCCGTGATTTTGCCCATCAACTCGGGCTTCAGGAAGCTGAGCGCATCGGGCAACTGGCCGGTGGAGGTCCACTGGTGGCCAATCTGCACCGCTCGCTTTTCGCCGGCCTTTTGGTACGCGGCGCGCATCTTCTTGGCGTGTTCCACCGTGAACGCCATCGTCTTTTCCTGGTAAACGTGCTTGCCCGCGTCCAGCGCGGCGATGAAGCATTCGCAATGCAGATGCTGGGGCGTGGCGATCAGGACGGCGTCGATGTCCTTATCTTCCAGCATGCGGTGATAGTCCAGGTAAGTCTTGGCGTTGGGAGCGATCTGTTTGGCCTGTTCCAGGCGGCGTGTGTAGACATCGGCCGCGCCGATGCACTCCACGTTTTCCAGGGCCAGCGCCTGGCGCAGAATCTCCGACCCGCGCGCGCCGGGGCCGATAATTCCGAGACGGATGCGATCGTTCGCGCCCAGCACGTTGGAAGCGGCAAAGGTGCCCGCCAATCCGCCGGCTACACTGTTGATGAAATTACGCCGAGACTGCATGGAAAGGTACTCCTTCATTGTTGCGGAGGACAATCCCGATTATAGCCGACCAGCAGTGTTGTACGATGGTGCCAATCCATGGCCAAGGACTACAAATGGCGGGAGATCGAGGATCTCCCCGAGGACGTTCGTCCGCTCTCGAACAACGAACTCGGTCCACTCCATCGGATTTGGATGCAGCGGAAGGACAACCTCGCAGACCGGGAAGCGCTCGAGGAGTTTCATCAGAGGCTGAAACGCGAATGCGCGATTGAGACGGGGATCGAGGGCGTCTATGTATTTGATCGAGGAGTGACCCAGACGCTGTTCGGCTTTTCGAGTTCATCATGGGTGACCGCAAGCTCACAAGCTATATCAAGGGACTCCACGCCGGACTGCTGCGGCATCAGGACGTCACCATCGCGATAACGCCGTCGGGCGAGAAGATCGAGGTCCCACTTGAAAGCGGCGTATACAAAACGCTGCCCAACAGTCCGACGATTTTCGACAGAGCGATGCATGAATACGACCCTCCCGAGCATTTCGCATCTGAGATGGACAGCGAGCCTGATCTTCCTCAAAGCGGATTGGTTTCCGCTCGTCGTGCGTTCGGACGAGAAGGCGGACTACCGCGGCGCACGCTCATTTGACCGCGTCCTCCCCCTTGTGCAGCAAATCCACGATCTCCTGGAACAGGCGCGACTTCATGGCATCGCGCTCCGGCGCCCGCGTAATATAGCGAACCACTACATCCAGCCCCAGCCCGGAGGGCCGCAAATCTACCGCCGGTTTGGCCGAAAAGGTGCTCCCCCCGTATTTGGACGCCACGCGCTCCCAATCTTCGGTCGCGCCCGCGGCGTCGGCCCGCGTTTCCCGCTCCACAATGTCGTGGATCTGCTGCACCGTCCGGTAAGGATCGCCGCCCATCGGCAGGGTCACAGCGAACTGATCCCACAACCATTGGTTCGATGTCGAGAAGTTGAAGTAGTGCTGCTCCATGGCGAACGAATTGGAGAAGGTCACGTGCCGCCCCGTAGGATGGCCATCCGCCGACGCGTTGCCCCTCTCCAGCAGCACCGTCTTCAGAATGCCGATTTCGATCACCTCGCCGCTTACGCCTTCCACTTCAACCCAATCGCCCACGCGAATTCCGTTCTTTCCCATCAGCGTAAACCAGCCGAAGAAGGCTACGATGAAATCCCTCATCACCAGCGTGAGCCCCGCCGTCGCCAGCCCGATGATGGTCGAAAGCTGTGTCGGCGGTCCGAACAGAATCAGCAGAATCGCCGCCACCGCCAGCAGTTGCACCGCCACGGTGGCCAGCATTCGCATCTGTTGCAGGCGCTTGCGATCGGCCTGGTGGAACGCGTGGCGAATCGCGCGGTCGATCCCCAACACTGCCAGCACAATGGCGAAGATGATCCCCAGCGACCCCAGCACCTGGTGCAGGACGCCGCGCCGGCGGGCGGCCACCACGTCGCTCCAGGTTTTGTAGACGTTTGCCAGTTGCTGGCAGTCCTGCACCCGCTTGTCGAATTCGGCCAGCGTCTTCCGCTGGCTGGAAAGCCGATGCAGTCGCGCCACCTGCAGAGCGGTGGTCTCTCCAGCGGGCGCTGCGGAATCCGGGCCGCCGGCCCTCCGATCCAGCGTGTTGTGTTGAGCCGCTACCGCGCCAGCCTGATCCAGAGCCTGCTGCTGTGCCTGTCGCAGCAACCGCTCGCGGCTCGCAAGCGCGAACCAGACCCGCACCTGCCCGGCCACCGTCGCCACACCGGAGTTATCCGTAAGCTTTGGGAGCGGCGGCGCCGCTTTCTGATCGCTCTCGTGCTGCTGCAGGGCGCGTTCGATCGTGACGCTGCGATCCCCACCCTGGCGCGCGCGATCCTGCTCGGCGTCGTCCAGTTCGTCCGTATCCAGGGTCTTCTGGGCAGCGGCCAGTTGCAGTTGCTCCCCGGCTTCCTCGTTGGCAGCGGCATCCTTGGTCAGTTGCGCCACCCGCGTCGCATCGGCGGCGATTGCGGACTTCAACCTGTCGATCTGCGCATTCAGCTCCCGTAGATCCGCGCTGGCCGGAGGGGGCGCCTCCTGCGCCTGCCGCAGCGCTGTGGCGAAGGCCTGGTCCAACGCATGATCGGCCAGGTGCAATGCCTCGCGAGCATCGTCCTGCTCCTCCGGCGTGTCGGCCATCGCCGCCATCTCGCGCGCGGTGCGCAGCAGACTATCATCTACCACCGCCTGCGAGTTGGCCGCCTTCTTGCCGCTAACCGCGCTGCCGGTATTGCCAGTCTCGAGCCATGCCAGCAGGCACACCGCCAGTAGGACAGACGCCAGAATTGCCGGGAGATTTTTCGACCACCGCATACGCTCTTACGAGAGTACACTCGATAGCATATGAAACGCACCGTGCGATGGATAGGGATTGCGGTGGCTGCGTTACTAATCGTGATCGTCAGCCTGCCGTTTCTGATCAACGTGAATCAATTTAAGCCCACGCTGGAATCCAGCCTGACTGCGGCGTTGGGACGAGAAGTGAAACTGGGGAATCTGAAACTCTCCATCCTTTCGGGCAGTGTCACGGCGGACGATCTGTTTGTGGCCGACGATCCGCATTTCGGCAAGCCCGCATTCGTGCGCGCCAAATCGCTGAATGTCGGCGTGGAACTGCTGCCGTTTATCTTTTCGCACAAGCTGAACGTGAAAGATATCACGCTCGATCAACCCGAGATCGTTCTGGTGCAGGCGCCCGGCGGCGCCTGGAATTTTTCCAGCCTCGGAGCCAAGGGCGCGAAATCCGCGCCTCCACCCGCCGCCGCGCCCGATAAAGCCTCGCTGGATCTTTCGGTACAACTCGTCCGCATCACCAATGGCCGCGTGACTCTGGGCCGCACTCTGGGCCATTGGAAACCCCTGGTGCTGGAACAGGTCAATATCGAACTTCAGAATTTTTCCGCCACCACGGCCTTTCCCTTTTCCATCTCCACCCATGTGGGCGGCGGCGGCACCCTCGCTCTCGCCGGGAGTGCCGGACCCATCAACCAGGACGACGCCGCCATGACTCCCGTAAGGGCGACCCTGCACATCGCGCAACTCGACCTGGCTGCCTCCGGGATGAACGATATCGCGCCGCAACTCGCCGGGCTGGTTTCGATCGATGCGGCCGGCGATTCGGACGGCCGCCTGATGCGCCTGAAAGGCAAGCTCAAGGCCGAGAAGCTGAAAATGGCCAGAAACGGCACTCCGGCGCAACGTCCGGTGGAGGTGGATTTCGCCGTGGATCATGATCTGCGGAAGCATTCCGGCACCGTGCACCATGCCGGCATCCACGTCGGCGGCGCGACCGCCTCGCTCGCCGGAACCTACGCCGAGCAGCAAGAGGCCATGGTAGTCCACATGACCCTCAACGGGCCGGGTATGCCGCTCACTGAACTGGCCGCCATGCTGCCCGCGCTCGGCGTGGTCCTGCCCGCCGGCGCTACGCTGCAGAGCGGCACCGCCAGCGCGAATCTTTCCATGGATGGCCCCACTGACAAGCTGGTCTCGGGCGGCTCGCTCGCGGTCAGCAATGCCAGACTCGCGGGCTTCGACCTGCCTTCGAAAATGGCATCCATCGAAAAACTGGCCGGCATCAAAGGTGGCCCCAACATGGATGTCCAGGAACTCAGCGTGATTCTCCGCGTGGCCCCGGAAGGTACGGACGCAAGCGATATAAAGTTGATTGTGCCGGCCATCGGCGAAATGCAGGGCGCGGGAACCGTCAGTCCGGAGAATGCCCTCGATTTCAAAATGCAAGCCATGGTGGAGACTTCCGGATTCGCCGCCGGCCTTCGCAACGAGCCCATCCCGTTCACCGTGCAGGGAACCGCCGCCGACCCGGTCTTCCGGCCCGACGTGAAAGCGGTGGTGAAGGACGAGATCAAAGGTTTAGCGGGTGGTTTGCTCAGAGGTCTCATCGGAGGCAAGAAGTAGTAAAGCCGCGCACATTATTTGTCACGAATTTGCACATTATTTGGCACTGAGCCAAAATTGCGCGAAAGGCTACCCAGACACACAACTAGCGTGCCACTTTCGCAGCACGCCAGTTTAGCCAAGCTTCAATTCAGGAGGGAATCAGTCAGTTATCGCCATCGCCTCCTAAATGCTCTTTTCGAAAGTTGCTATCATTGCAAAAACCCGTGCTGAATAGTGGAACCCCAAAGCGGTCCCGCCACGCATCAAGATTCCGGTGTAAACGCTCACCCCCGGCCTCGCTGTTGCCGGTCAGGAGCTGGAAAGTGATCTTATCGGTGCCCGCCGGTGCCGTAACCACGAAAAAGAAATGAGCGCGCTCCATAAGGTTGCCTAGCGATTGACCTGCACGCCCGTCTTAGTGTTCGTCGCCGTCAACGGTTGGTCTCCGTTAATCACAGCGTCATTGATCATTGAGCACAGCTCGCCGACCCCGCTCGTCCCCACCACATGCCCGTAAACGTTCACCTGTACGTTTCGCCCACCCGCGTTCGGCGCTGGGATCGCGCTCCCCTGATCCGCACTCGCTGCGGCCGTTTGCGACCCGTAGGAGCCCGGCCCGCTTGTCCCGGCACCCGAACCACCTGCCCCGCCGCCCGACCCCGCCAGCGCCCTGCCAGAGATCGCCGCGGCCGCTCCTACACTCGCCCAGATCGCCGCCGCCGTAAATGCCGCCGCCGCGCCGGCTTCGTTGCCCTCCGCCAGGTCCGTGAAGCCCAACGCCGTCGAGAAAATCGCGTACGTGATCGCCTGCGCCGCCAGGCTCTCCAGCGTGCTCTCCAGCACTGCCTTCATCGCCTGCCCGATGCTCTTGCTGTAGATCACCGCGTGTGCGATGTTCTGGCCCATACCCTTGGCCATTTGGTCGAAGGTCTGATGCGCCGTCTCCTTCAGCGCCTCCAGCGTCACCTTCACCATCATGGCGCTCTGGTTTGTGCTGGTAGACCATTCCTTCAGCAGATTCTCGTTCCCGCGAATCATCTGCGCGAATTCCTGCCCGAACACCCCGCGCCACCCCGTCGAGTTTGTCAGCGCCTGCAAATCCTGCTGCTCTTTATTCAGCAGCCCTTCCCGGATCGCCGCAAACGCCTTGCTGATCTGCGCCCGCTGCGCCTCGCCCACAGCCAGCGCCAGCGACTTCCGTTCCTCAATCGCCACATACTTCGCCAGGTCCGCCTGGTATCCGCTCACAATTCGTTGTTCGCTGGTCTCATGCGCGCTCTCGACCCGCTTCAGGTCTTCCTGCAGCCGCGCCAGCTCCGTGTCGCCCGCCAGCTTCTCATCCGCCGCGATCTTATCCAGCTCAACCTTTTTGAGTTGGTCCAGCTTTTGCTCGTACTCTTCCTCGATGCCGTACTTTTCCTCATGCTGGACGCGCAATTCGTCAATCTGACGGCTAACTTGAGAACGTCTCAATTCGAAGGTGCGTTCACCTTGTTCCGCAATCTTGGCATCGATATCACGCCCTTCCTTCGAAACCGCTGCTGCTTGGGTGTCCTCGATTTTCTTCAGCCCTGACTGGTAAATTTGATTTACCAACGCCAAGTTTTCAGCCGTCTCATCTTTTTCTTTGTGGAGTTTCTCCAGTCGGGCATTGCGCTCCATTTCGAGAAGTGCTACCTGAACAGCCATGGTTTGCTGGCCTTGCCTCAGCAAAGTTTCCCGCAACTGATTCCCTGCTGCCGCAACCGCTTCGTCCTGTTTTGTCCAGTAGGAATTCCACGCCGCGAATACGGCCTCCGGCAGCTTCGCCGCAGCCGCCGCCATCAGCTCCGTCTGCCGCTCGATCTCCGCCGGGTCCAGTTTCCCTTCGCTCTTCAGCTTCTCGAACTCGTCCCGCGCCTTTTGCAGCGCTTCCTGCATGCGCCGCGTTTCTTCGGTGACCTTCGCCTCACCGCCGGCCGCCTCCGCGATCTTTCCCTGGTACTCATCCAACACCTCGTTGAAGCCGCGAAAGTCTTTCACCATCTCCTTCGCCGCCTTCGCGGTGTGCTCCAGCGCGTCGCCCTGCCCCGTAGGCAGGTTGGCAAGGGCCTTCGCCGTCTGCTCGATCTCGGCCTTCAAGTTCCCGACGTTGGCACCCCATTGCGCCCAGAAACTCAGAATCGAGCTAGGCTGAAAGGTCTTCAGTGTCATCCAAAGCCCTGCCCACGCCTCCTTTAGCTCCGTCATTACCGAAATCGAGTTTTTCCCGAGTTCGATATCCAGTGCCTCCTGTTGGGATTTCACCGCCGCCAGCGCCGCCCGGTACTTCTCCATCGCCACGACGTCCTGCATCTCCACCGTCAGACCCAGCGCAGCAGCTCGCGCCTCGAACTCTTTCATCCCCTCGGACCCCAGGCTCAGCATCCGCACCAGCGCCGCGCCGCCTCGGCTGAACAGATCCCGCGCGATCGCTGTCCTGTCGACCTGCGATCCCAGCGCGTGCATCCGATCCGCCACCAGGTCCAGCAGCGGCATCATGTCCTTCTCGCCCGCTGCGATCTGCGCCTGTGTGATCCCCAGCGCGGCGAATGCGTCCGACTGCTGTTTGCCGCCCTCCGCCGCTTTGACAATGGTGCTACTGAACCGCGTCAGCCCCGTAACCAAAGAGTCATAGCTGGTCCCGGTCTCGGCCGCCATGAACTTCAACCCGCTCATCCGCTCGGTTGAAATTCCGGTTGCCTTCGACCCGCGTTCCACCTCCGCCACGTAATCCGCGTAATGGTCCGTCGTCTCCACCATCGCCGTCCCCAGCGCCACCACGCCCGCCGCCGTAACCGCCGTCAGCGCGATCGTCGCGCCCTTGACCGTCGTCAGGTCGCCCAGAATCTCTTCCGCCCAAGCCCCGAACTCGCCCTTCAGATCACCCAGATCCTTGCCTAGTAAGCTCCGGAACCGCGCGATGTTCGCCTCTGCGTCGTCGCTATTCGCGCCAATTGAAAACAGTAGTCCCGCGGATGAATCAAATGCCATAGCCCCTCCTTTGTACCGAACCCAAGACAACTGCAAAACAGGATGCGCACAGAAGACAGCTAACGCGACTGCCTATTGAAGCGCGCCGCATTGCCACTTGACCTGGCTGAAAAGTCGTTTTAGAACGGGTCAAGACACGCGAGCTGGCAGACACCGGACGCCTTAAGTGGCAGACGCTTGAATCGTGGCAGACATTTGAACTGTCAGACACCCCGTTGCGCGCAATGGGATCGCGCCCTTCGCCACTTGAGCTGACAGGCCCTGACGTTTTAAGGCCCTGTAGCGGCCTCGCGTGGGGAACGGCCCTGACCCTCGGCAATTGATTACGAGCCACCGCCGCGGCGCCCTCCTCGCCGGGAATCGGTACTCCATGCTGCTTCTGGCGCATCCAGCAGTGCTTACACAGGCCGCGCGCCCACGCCGTCCGATCGCAACCCGGACTTATGCATCGAATCCGTCCCACATGAAGCGCCTCTTCCGCAATCAACCGGTCCAATTCGCGAAAGCGCTCAACCCGCCATTCCTTCACCGGAACCAGACGGCCGCCCTCTGTGGACTTCCACGCGTCCGCCTGGTAGACCCCGGTCATGGCTATGCCGTTCTGCATAGCCATGTCCTGGCCAGTCGGCCTGTTATTCGGCTTTTGCAATGCCGCCTTCGTTGCCAGTGGCCAATGGAGACGGCCTTCCCTTTTCCTCAATTGCGGATGCACGGGCGTGCATGCGAGCGGACGCGTGCCGATGCGGACAGGCCAATCGGCGTTCCTTTTCCGAAATGGCCTCCATGGCCACCGGACGTAATCCAGGCGGAAGGATCCGCTGTGCCGCCGCCACGGGTTTCTGGGCGTTAGCAGTCACACCGGCATCCAACCCCTCATTGGACGCCACCGGCGCCTGGGCATCGACGGTCACACCGTCATCCTGCCCCGCATCGGCCGTTGCTGCCGGCGCCTGGGCATCGACGGTCACACCTTCCCCCTGCCCCGCATCGGCCGCCGCGATCGCATGGGAATTCGCAGCCGCGTCATTCTTGGTTCGCTTGATGCGCGTCAATTCGTGCCCCTTTTCGCCGTCTCAATTTCGGACCGAAGATCGTCGATGCTCGCCAGGACTTCCCGCGCGCAATTTGGCCATCGCTCTGGTAAGTGGACAAAGCGAGGATCAATCAAAAGCACTCGCTCGCCATCTTTCGTGCTTTTGGGGTCCAGGATCGCGAGCTTGCGATTGAAAAACGGCCAGAGCGAAGAGTTCCACTTCTTGGAAAAATGATCTCCCAATGCTAGATATTTTGAATGCGCATCGCGCAAGGCAAGAACCGCGGCTCTGTAATCCTCCAGTAGGTTTTCACTGATCGCCTTACCGAGTACGGCCCATGCCTCTTCAACTTCGCGAATACGCGCGTCCAGAGCCGCGGCGGCCTCCTTCCTTCTGGCCTCACAGGCGCTCACGCGCTCTCTCCGGATGCTGACGTGTAGCGCGAAGCGATTGACCTCCTCCATCTCCGCGATCGGCCTGTCCGGGAGTTCGTTGTCTTGAGCCAATTGCTTGATGCGATCAGCCAGACGGGACTGAGCGGTCCCATGTTTCTCCATCCGTTCATTCAGCTCCGCCGTTGCCGCTTCCTTTTCGGCTTCGATAATCGCAAGAGCTTCGCGCGCCTGAACCACGTTCGCAATACAAAATCGAACGGCTGCCAGCTCGGGAACGTCGGCAACGCTCACGTTCTCCGGTCGGATGTCTTGCGCGCCACGAAAAAGAGATTTCAAATTCACGCGCGCCTCCGAAGAGCGCCCTGTTTGCGCCTTTTCAAATCCGGCCGATTATTCAACACGTAGGCGTAGGCATCGCCGTAACCCATCCGGCCTTCACTCAGGGCTATTTTCTCCCTAACGGCGGAATTGATCTCGGAGTCCACATCCATGAGGGCGGTGTCATCCACCGGTGCGGAATGCTTCGTGATGGCGACGACTCGGGAAACGGCCTGCCTCTGGCGTGCCAGAGTCGGATCGTCATTCATGACCGTATTGAACGCTGCAACGTAATCCAGTTTGCGCCCCGACACCTCGCCTTCCTGCCAGAGTTTCACGCGCCTGGATATCTCTACGTTGATAACGTCTAAAATCTTTTGAGCAAGGCCAGGATCATTCTGAAAGACCGTGGTCTCAGCATCCTGCCAGCCGAGCAACGGGTTAGCGTTTCTCAGCGCGACTACCCGGCTGTTGACTTCCAATTGCATCGGGTTCCAGTCCTGATTCAAATACCCGGACGGCGGAACATAATTGGCGTCTGAAGTCATCGTTCCCTCCTGAGAACTGAGCGACACCGCGTTTTGAATTCCCGGCCGCCTGTTATAGCGCCGCCACAAATCGCGATCCGCCGAACAAACCTTAGTCATCGCGGACTGATAGCTCAGGCTCGAATCGGCCGCCATGGTCTGCCTGATCCGCTCACATAACTCTACCTGCGCACTTGCCTCTGTCGTTTCCACTTGCCTTCCCTCCATTGCTGTTCCAACCGCTCCGCCGCCCGCGCTCAGCACGAGCGCCGGCATCCCTTGCAAGACAGGCTGATTCGTCAGTGCCGCGCTCGTAAGACTCCAGCCTTGCGGCTGCCCCGTCCTGTTGTCCCGCACGCTGGGATCGATTACGGGGGAGAGGTACTTGTACTCCTTCGCCCGGATCATGGCCGCTGCTTTTGGTGTCCAGTCCACCGTGCCCCACAAAATTCCTTCTCGATCCGGCGCGTCCTCGATCGACTTGATCCAGCCCGCAGCCGGTACCGCCTCGCCGTTCCCGGCAGCGAATTCGATCGCGTGGTCATAGTCGATTGGGATTTCTCCCGTATCGAGCTTGCGGAAGTTCGCCACCACCTCCGCCAGCATCGACCGAGTAATCTCGATCTTCTGTTTCCCCTTATACCTGACGCCCAACTGAGCGATCGGCAATCGTTTTGCGGCGCCACCCAAACGGGTGACTGTTGCGCATGAAATTCTCTCTTGTACCGTCACTGCCCTGCCTGCCTTTCTTCTCCCCTTGCCTTGAGCCCGTTTCCCCCAATCGTCATAGCCGTCTGCCTCAATTTCACGAGCGTCGCGCGATCCGTCGCCGGCGCGCCCATTTGTCTGCGAACCCAGATTTCCAGATCCGGATCGGGAGTCAGTATTCCCGCCAGGCCCAGCTTGTTGAGCGCATCCACAATCGCATCGAATTTCATCGCGATCAGTCGCTGTGGGGTCAGCCGCGGTGGCCGCACATCCGTTCCGTAGTTGTACGCCGCGAGGCGCGCGATCGTGTTATCCGAAACCGCATCCCCGACCTGGTTCGCCACCGTTTGCAGCGCCAGGTAGAAGAAGTCACTCATCGTCTCGCCGAGGCTTCGGTTCCCACTGCCCTTCGACTGCTGGCCCATAATCATGAACTGCGCCAAGCCCGCCATCGAAATCTGCATGTTGTGGTGCTGGATGCTTTCCTTGCAGTCCCGCACCTGCCCCGTCACTCCCTGCAGCCCGAACTTATACCCGCCCGGAATCATGACGTATGCGCTCTGGTGTGCCGCCACCGAACGCAGGAACTTCTCGAACAGCTCCCTGTCTTCCTTCTTGGCGTCCGTCCCCAGCTCGCCCACCGGGATGCCCATCCCGTTCCGTTCGCACGCGATCGCATCGATCTTGTACAGCGCCGCCTTCGTGTACCAGTGCTGATGCATCTCCCGAAGAATCGCCCGCCCCGCGAAGTTCGCGCCCTCTTGCCTGAACGTATACAGCGCGATCTTATCCGCCGGCAGCACAAACTCCGTGAACGACCCGCCGTGGAATCCGTGCTGTACCAGCGCCGCCAAGTCTTCGTTCGGATCCACCGTCCAGGTGTAGAACGTCAGCGGCATGCGCGCCGCCGTCTTTTTCAAAACCACCTTGCCGTTCGTGATCGTCCAGATGTCCTCGTGACACCCCGCCCCGAAATCCAGAGCCAGCAGCAGATTCTCCAACATCCGGTCGAAGTCGATCTGCTCGAACATCACGTCCTCGACGAATTCCGCGCATTCCTTCTCGATCGGCGTCGCCTCATCCGGAGGTTGCACCGCCCATTCCGCGCAGCGCACCGGCAGCTTCATCGCCATCAGTGTCGCCGCCACCTGCGCATCCCCGCGCCGCATCTGCTCGTAAGTCCGGTACGCCGAGAATGGCCCCCCGCTGAATAGGCTGTTATACTCGCCCAGCTCCCGGATATAGCCCTGGCCAAAGATCCCCGTCCCGGTAGTGCCCATCTCCATCAGGCTGGGTTCAGGGGAGAAAGAACGGAGCATGCCACCAGGCGCGGCCGGCATCGACTCAGTTGGCGGCCTCATCCCCGCAATTCCGAGATTGATCAGCGCCGCCATTTAGACCGCCACCCGCGGATCAGAGCGGGATCTGAAGCGACCGCCCGCGCGTGCAGCGCCCGCCCGGAGAAGGGGGAAGGTGATACCCCAATTTATGCGAACGCTGCACGCCAAACTCTTTGTGGGTTTGAATCTCAAGATTTACGCCCCGCCTCCTGCATTCATCCCCCACAGATGCGCCGCCACGCCTGCGATCGTCTTTTCGCCGATATGCTTTCCGCTGTGGCGCGCCTTCAACAAATCCATCGACCGCATCAGCCGCCTCATTGACCCGGCGCACGCCTTGAACCACAGATCGAACGCCAGTTCATCAACGTCGTCGAACCCTTCCTGTTTCACGATCGCCGCCATCTCGGCTTTAGTGAGGCCCGACAGAGGAGCCCAGACCCCTACGCGGCTCGAAAGTGCCTCCAAATCCAGCATTTTTCCAGAAATCAACCGCGCTAGCAGGATCGGCGCCGCCAGCATCACCACGCCCACGCCGGCATCGTTCGTTCGGTCCCATATTTGCCGGATGATTTGGCAAATTCTGGGCCTCAAAGTCTCACACTGATCCAGCACAATCAGGCAGGGATTCCGGCGCAAGTACTCGCACAAATCCCGGAACACCAGCCCGCCGTTCTGCGATCCCACATCGTTCGCCAGGCCGAACTGCCGCGCCATGACCCGCACGAAATCAACCTTGTTTGTGCTCGAAAACTCGTCGAATTCGAACACCACGCTTTCCACCTTGCCCGCGTTCCGCCGGCGCCACGCCTTAACGGCTTCCGTCTTCCCGACGCCAAACGATGCGGTGATCACGCCAATCGCGCAATTCTCGGCACAATAATCCAGTACCTCGCCGATCCGCTTCACCGTCTGCGTCGTGTAGAACGTCCCGGCCTTCGCCACGCTGCGCACGCGCTTGGTAACGCTCTCGGTCACCATCACCGACTGCGAGCCACCTGGCGTCAGGACGTCGCCCGCCCGCGCCTGGTCCAGCACGCGCCGCATTTCCGCCTGCACTTCGAACCCGCCCGGAATATCGCCGCGTAGCCAACTCCGCACTGTCGTTTCAGCCAGCGTCGTATACTGCGCAAAATCGGCCGGCCCCAAATCCGGACGCGTCTTCATGTAGTCAAGGAACTCGGTTCGCAACCGCTCCGTTACCGCTTCTGGCACCTGACAAACCATAGCTCAGTCCCCCTGGTCCGAAAAGAAATTAAACTCCGTATCCGCGTCGGAGCGTTCCCCGGTCTCGATGACTGGCAATTCGGCAGTAACCGCGTCAAACGAGAATTGCGCATCCGCAACCACCGCAGCATGCGCCTCCGCGATCGGCGCCGGTAACTGCATGGGAATTTCGACCCGCGCGACTTCCGGCCGCTCTGGAGCGACCGCCCTGCGCCGCGCAAGATAAGTCTCGGCGTCAGGAACCGGCACTGCTTGATGCACGGCATTGATGAACCGCTTTACCTCACGGCGAGCGGTTCGCCGGTCGCGCTCATCCTGTACAAAGGCGTCTTCGCCCATGCGGCGCAGTGCCACGCAGTCCGCCAGGCCGAGAAACCGATTGTCGAAATAGATTGCCACCCGTCCCAAGTCCAATGGGTCATAGGCAATCTCAACCTTGCGATCGTTGAAGCCCAGCAGCGCCGTCCTGTTCCCAAGTAACCGGTAGTGATAAGGACGGTCAGCGAACGTCACCTGTACCTCGCCGTTGCGGACCGTCAACTCCCGCCGCTTCGCAAAGCATAGTTGTAAAACTTCCTCGGGAACACTACGGCGCTCGACTTTGCCTATCGTCAGCTCCCAGGCTTCGTTAGGACACATCCAGCCCATGCCGTTGTAGGTGACTTTGCGCATGCCTTCGCCCTGCAACTCGCGTTCGTTCAGATCCTCCAGGACTTTGGTGTAGAGTGTGGCAACGTCTTCTATCGTGCGAAACGGTGGCGCGCTGAGCTTACCGGCCAACCACACCTCATGGTCCTGGAGCATCTTATCGAATCGCTCAGGCCGCGCTCCTGGCTTATGTCCGCACCATTCCGGAAGAGTACGATCAAAATCCGCAATACGGGAAAAATTGGGTTCTATCAGCTTCGCCCGCGCGTTCTTCACGATCGCATGATGCACGCGAATGCCGAGTGTTTCCAGTACCCCGGTCCACCTGCCCGGAAGTTCCTTAACGGGTTCGCTGGTGTGGCTCCGTTCCTTTCGGCCCTCCAGCCAATGGCAACGGAAATCGCGCCCGTTGTCCCAAAGTACTGCCTTTGGCAGTCCGTACCTCACGAAAACCTGCTTTAAAACTGGACTTGTCCCCAATTTTGAGACAAATGGTTAAGACTCATTTTTCATTGAATGG
>JARLGM010000050.1 GCA_031292755.1 Candidatus Sulfopaludibacter sp. | reverse complement strand
ATCGCCCGTCTGGTCGTCCACGCCCAACGTCTCGCCGAGGCTCGAAAGCTCTTCCAGAAGCCCCCAAAACCCCTCCGCATGGCCGCCTGAACTAGACCCCTGGCCCCAGCCCTAACCCCCAAACTTTCTCCGCCATGGCAAACTTGAGAGCGTCGATGCCCTGGCCGGTGACGCTGGAAATCTCAAAAAAGGGAAGGCCGCGCGCGGCCGCTACGTTGCGCAGGGACGCGACGCGTTCGGGATCCTGGGCGGCATCCATTTTGGTGGCGGCCACGAGCATCGGTTTGGCCGCCAGGTCTTCGCTGAAACTGGCGAGTTCCTGCAAGACGATTTCGAAGTCCTGCGCCGGTTCGCGCCCGCTGCCTTCGGATACGTCCACCAGGTGCACCAATAGGCGCGTGCGCTCGATGTGCCGCAGAAACTGAATGCCCAGGCCGTGCCCTTCGTGCGCGCCTTCGATCAGCCCGGGAATATCGGCCACCACGAAGCTCTTCCACTCGGGCAGTTGCACCACGCCCAGGTTCGGTTCCAGCGTGGTGAAGGGATAGTCGGCGATCTTCGGGCGCGCCGCCGAGATGCGCGAGATCAGCGTGGACTTGCCGGCGTTGGGGAAACCTACCAGGCCCACGTCGGCCAGCAGTTTCAGCTCCAGCCGCAGACGCTTCTCTTCGCCCGGACGGCCCGGTTCATGTTCGGTGGGGGCCTGGTGCGTGGGGGTGGCAAAGTGCTGGTTGCCGCGTCCGCCTTTCCCGCCGTGCGCCGCCACGAAGCGCTGGTTCGGCTCGGTGAAATCGAACACGCGCTCGCCGGTTTCTTCGTCGAAAACCGTAGTCCCCACCGGGACCTGCAATTCCAGCGAAGCGCCATCGGCGCCGCTGCGATTGCTGCCTTCACCGTGACGGCCGCGTTCGGCCCGATGCTCCGGATTGAAGCGGAACTGTAGCAGGGTGTTGTGCTGCGATGCGGAAACCAGGGCGATATCACCGCCGCGTCCGCCGTCGCCGCCGCTGGGCCCTCCACGCGGGACAAACTTCTCCCTGCGGAACGCCAGGCAACCGTTGCCGCCGTCGCCGGCCTTCACCAGGATTTTGACTTCGTCTAGAAACTGCATAGAAAGCGCGACGGCAGACCGCCCCGCGCGGTCGTCTGTCTCACCGGGAAGAATTGCGGCTGGAAGGAGGCGGGTTACTCTACGGCTTGCACGCTGACGAATTTGCCCATGCGGCCGCGGTCTTTGAATTCCACCACGCCCGTCACTTTCGCAAACAGAGAATCGTCTTTCGCCCAGCCGACATTGAGGCCCGGCTTCAACTTCGTGCCGCGCTGCCGCACGATGATCGAGCCGCCCGGAACCAGTTGGCCGCCGAAAACCTTTACGCCGAGCCGTTGCGCGTTCGAATCGCGCCCGTTTTTAGAACTGCCTAAGCCTTTTTTATGAGCCATACGTCACCTACAGCAGAATGTCGCCCACCTTCACTTCCGTGAAGGACTGGCGATGTCCGATAGTTTTCTTGTACTGCTTTTTCCGCTTGAATTTGAAGACGATGATCTTATCGCCGCGCCCGGCTCTGACGATCGTGCCCTTGACCGTGGCGCCGCCGGCCAACTCGCCGCCGTCTGTGAAAACGGTCTTGACAGGGAGTTCTACTTCAGAGCCGATGTCGCCGGCCAGCTTTTCCACGCGGACAACGTCACCGGGTGCAACCCGATACTGCTTTCCGCCTGTTTCAATGATCGCGTGCATTGCAAACCTCTTGTTTGGGAGCCGGTACACACGGAGTGCGTCGGAACCACGGGAGTAAACTTTGAGTGTACTACAGACTGCGTGCCCGGATCAAATCTGCCGGGCATCGCGGCATCGCGTATACTGCTTGAGTCATGTGGAAAAAGGTACTTCTGTGGATTCTGCTGGTTCTGATTGTGCTCGTTGGCGGTGGGGTAGCATTTTTATACCTGCGGCCGCCGTCACAGGCGCCGGCCTCCGCCATCAAAGTGGCCATGACGCCGCAGCGCATTGCCCGCGGCAAGTACATTTTCGAGAATCTGAGCGACTGCGACGGCTGCCATTCGCAGCGTGATTTCTCCCGCGTGGGTGCTCCCGTCGTGCCGTCCGGCCGCGGGCGCGGAAATGAGTTGTCGGCCCAGCTAAAGGGTCTGCCCGGCACCGTAGTGGCTCCCAACCTGACGCCCGATCCGGAGACCGGTCTGGGCAAGTGGACCGACGGCGAGAAGATCCGGGCCATTCGCGAAGGGGTGGATAACACCGGACGTGCGCTGTTTCCCATGATGCCGTATCCCAGCTACCGCAATATGAGCGATGAGGATGTCCAGTCGCTGGTGGCCTACATGAACTCTCTGCCTCCCGTGAGGAATCCGCTGCCGGCCACAAAGTTGGATTTTCCGGTAGGGCTGTTCATCAAATTCGTGCCGGCTCCCGCGGCAAGTGTGGCACCGCCGGATCGCTCGGACCGTACCAGGTACGGCGAGTACCTGGCCACCCTGGGCGGCTGCGGCGATTGCCACACGCCCATCGAAAAGGGCCGGCCGGTGGTGGCCAAAACGCTGGCCGGCGGGCGCGTGTTCGAAACCCCATCCGGCACCGTAGTGAGCGCTAACATTACGCCCGATCTGGAGACGGGAATCGGCAAATGGTCGGAGGAGTTTTTTCAGAAGAAGTTTTACGACTACCGTGAATATGCGGTTTCCGGTCCGCCGCCGCTGCCCGGTCCGCAGGCGTTCACCCTCATGCCGTGGCTCGGACTTTCGCAGTGGCCACCCGAAGACCTGGGCGCGATTTATGCCTGGCTGCGCACCGTGAAGCCCGTACACAACTACGTCGAAACGCATCCCGGCGCGCCCAAACCGTAGAGTTTTGCGGCACTAGCAGTGCTGGTATCGCCTTTCGTAGCAGCGCCGGAGCTAACCATATTCAACTTCATATTCAGACCTTAAACTCCCAAAGTTATTAAAGAACGAAACCGGGCGGCTCGTCAGTAGGGTGAGCAGAAATATCGGGAGATTGCGGCGGATGAATTGTTATTTGCAAGGCGAAATCCGGAGGCCACGGCTCCGCTCTTCGCGCGCGGTTCGATGCAGCGGCGCTGAAATGCTGGAGTTCACTATTACCTTCCTGCCCATGCTGGTGATGGTGTTCTACCTGCTGAATGTATCCTGGGCGATCTTCGCCAAGAGCTCTCTGGATTACGCCGTGCGCGTCGGGGTGCGTTACGGCATCACCATCACGGGAAAGCAGGCGGCGGCGGCGAATAGCGATCTCACCACTATGGTGAAGGCCATGGTGAAGTCGCAAGCATTGGGATTGCTTAGCGACACCAGCAAGATCCAGGTCCACTACCTGGAACCGCCCGACCCGGGATCGAGTGCCCCCCCGACCGATGTTTGCGGCCAGACTTACGGGAACAATCCGGGAAATGTCATGCAGGTATCGATTGTGGGCTTCACGCTGGTGCCGCTGGCCCCGCGAATCTTCACCTGGAATATCAAGCCTGATAAGTCGGCGACGCCGCTCACGGCGATTGCGGCCGACCTGATCGAGCCATCGAACGATATGCCGCCCATGGGCTCGGCGCCCTAGGAGAGGATGATGAGACGCAGAAAATCTTCCGGTGCCTCGCTGATCGAATTCAGTTTCGCTCTTCTCGTGCTCGTCCCCATGCTGCTGGGCATTACCTCGTATGGGCTGAACATGATCCTGAGCCTCGAGACCGTCCAACTGGCGCGCGACGCCGGCCACATGTTCGCCAAAGCGTTTGATTTTTCCCTGGCCGGCAATCAAAGCCTGTTGGCCCAACTCGGATCGGGAGTGGGACTCAAGGCCACCGCTGGCACCGGCAACGCCGTAGTGGTCCTGTCATCGGTCACCTACGTCGATAAGGGCGTCTGCTCCAGCTTTAAACTCTGGAATAACACCACCAACAGCCCGCAGGGCTGCACCAACTACCAGCAGTGGGTGTTCGTGCAGAGGCTGATGGTGGGGAACCAGAACATGTATGCCAGCAGTCTGGGCGCTCCGGTGACTACCGGAAAGACGCCGGTCTCGCTCGATGCCGGAACCGGGATGGTGAACCCGGCCAGCCAGCAGGCCACCAATTCCGGTGACGTGGCGGTCTTCACCGGGCTGAACCCGTTTGTAGTGGCCGGGAACCTGGACCAGTTGCCCTCCGGACAGATGCTGTATGTGGGGGAAGCCGCCGCGAAAGCATTCGTGATGCCTCCGTTCAGCAAGGGCGGAGTGATGTATGCCTACACCATGTTCTAAAGAGCCGTGGAGAGTGATGATGCGCCAGAGAGCCCGTTCCAGATCGCGCCAGAGGGGATCCGTCATGATCCTCTGCATGCTGTGCATACCGCTGGTATTGATTCCCATGGCCGGGCTGGCTATCGACGCCACCATCCTGCGCATCGTGCAGGCGCGCCTCTCGGCGGCGGTGGATGGCGCGGCGCTCGGAGTGGGCCGCCTGCTGGGAACCAGCGCCAGCCCGGATGCAACGGCCAAAGAGTTTGTCAAAGCCAATTTCCAGGTGGGCGCGGCCGGGTTCTGGGGAGCCGGCAATCTCAACATCAGTACCGTCTACACGCCGGGGATCACCAAGACCATCCTGGTGAATGCCAGTGCGGATGTCCCGCTGCTCTTCATGCAGATTTTCGGGCAAAGGAAGGCCACGGTATCCGCCGCCGCGACGGCCACCCGCACCGATTCGCGCATCATGCTGGTGATCGACCGCTCCACCTCCATGACCCAGGTTCAGTCGGACGGGAACACGGCGATTGCGGACGCGATTGCCCAGGCCATTGCGTTCGTCGACAGTTGGAACTCCGGCACAGACGAAGTAGGCTTGATCGTCTTCGATGGCACCGCGGTGGTAGCCTATCCGGTATACGCGAAAGGCACGTATACCACCACGCCGAGCTCCTCGGGCGGGCCTGACTCGGCCTTCAATACTATCGTGAGTCCGGCAACCGTCGGCCCGTAGTCAGCCAACTGAACGCCACGCAGGTTAGCACGAGCACCGGTTCGACCAATACTGCCGAGGCGTTGTGGCTGGCGTACGTGGAGTTGCAGAAGGCCCATCTAAGGGACATCGCGGGCGGCACTACCGACACCCGGATTAATGCCATCGTCCTCCTGACCGATGGCCTTCCGCAATCCGTTACGATTTGGCCGAACAATGCCACGAGTTACAACACGTACTACTCCATGGCCACTTCCGGTAGCAATTGCAAAAATCTCTACAACGCATCGACGAACCCGACACCGAATCCCATCCTCGGTTTCATGTCGATTAGCCGCGGCACAATTGGCGCGAGCATGTTCACCGGCAGTGCCAGCCAACCCGACACCTATCTTTACCAGACTTATAGCACCGACAAGAGTTTTCTGGCCTCCGATTGGCTCGCTTTGCCCTCAAATCCAACTACGGACGCCGGCGCGGGTTCTACGATGCGCCTGGAAACCGGCAACGACTCGGCATGCACCAAGCTGTTCAACAGCAGCGGCGCCGACCTCAAGCAGATTCCCAGTTATGACGCTTACGGCAATGTAATGTCCGGCACCAACTATAAGGCCTCGCAGTTCGTCAACACCAGCGGCCCTGTCAGCAACGCCAATAATCCCTATCTGGGACCCGGCGCCCCAGACCTCAATCAGAGCGTTGTCTACGGCAAGATACCTACTACCAGCTATTATTCAGGCCTCTACTGGGCGGAGGCCCAATGGAATGCCGCCGACAGCGCAGGATCGAGAGTCCGCAACGACATCAACCTTGTGAACCGGCCCAGCGACACCAAGCTGCCCATCTACATCTACGCGATCGGCTACCTGGGCAATGGCGGCTGCGACCAGGGTCTTCTGGCGCGCATCTCCAATGACCCGGCATTGTCGAACGCCTACGATACCAACTCGGCGCCCGGCAAGTATTATCCCGCTTCCGACGAAGCGGCGCTGCGCAACGCCTTCGAAACTATTACGGCCACGATTCTTCGCCTGGCCAAGTAACCCCAACAGTACCGTCGTAGGCGTTCCGGTATCGCCTTTCGTTGCTGGTACTCCGCTAACCATATTCAACTTCATTTCCTATGGGCCGCTCCCCCCAAAGTAATTAAAGAAAGGAAGTCCACGGCTCGTCAGCAGGGTCGAATAAGGAATTGGGGGAAATGAAACGTCCACGAGAGGGGAATTTGCGGAGGCGACGCCTCCGATCGCCGCGCGCGGAGAGATGCAGCGGCGCTGAGATGCTGGAATTCACCATCACCTTTTTACCCATGCTGGTGATGGTGTTTTACCTGTTGAATGTTACCTGGGCGATCTTTGCCAAAAGCTCCCTGGAGTATGCCGTGCGCGCCGGAGTGCGCTATGGCATCACGGTCACGGGAACGCAGGCCAAAGCCGCTAAAAGCGACCTCACCACAATGGTCAAGACCATGGTGCAGAACAACGCCATGGGGATGTTGGCCGGCTCGAGCGGCCTGGCGAAAATCAAAGTCAATTATCTGCAGCCACCCGCCGCGGGTTCTAGTTCGGCGCCCACGGATGTTTCCACCCAGTCTTCCGGAAATAGTCCGGGCAATGTCATGCAGGTGTCGATCCAGGGCTTCACGCTGGCGCCGCTGGCCCCGCGAATCTTTACGTGGAATCAACTGCCGGACAAATCGGCGAGTCCTCTCAGCGCGATTGCGGCGGACCTGATTGAGCCGTCGAACGATATGCCGCCCATCGGTACAGCGCCTTAAGGAGTTCACCATGAGATGTAAGAAAACGTCCGGTGCCTCGCTGATTGAATTTACCTTCGCCCTGCTGGTGTTGGTACCGCTGATTCTGGGTGTTACCGCGTTCGGCCTGAACATGGTGCTGAGTCTGCAAACCGTGCAACTGGCGCGGGACGCCGGCCACATGTTCGCCAAAGCATTTGACTTTTCGCAGGCCGGCAACAAGAGCCTGCTGGCCTCGCTTGGCTCCGGACTGGGGCTGAGCGCCACGGCGGGCGCCGGCAACGCGGTGGTGGTACTCTCTTCGGTCAAGTACGTCGATAAAGGCGTTTGCGCCGGCTTCGGGCTGGTGGACAGCAATGGCAATCCTTTGAATTGCACCAATTACCAGCAGTGGGTGTTCGTGCAGCGGCTGCTCATCGGGAACCAGAATCTGTATGCCAGCAGTCTGGGCGCTCCGATTACTACCGGCAAAACCCCGGTCACCCTGGATTCCAGCGGGACAGTGAGCCCGACCAGCCAGGAGGCCACCAATGCCGGCGATGTGGCTGTGTTCACCGGGCTGAACCCGTTCGTAGTGGCCGGGAACCTGGACCAGTTGCCATCGGGACAGATGCTCTATGTGGGCGAAGCCGCCGCCAAGGCGTTTGTGATGCCGCCGTACGCCAAGGCCGGCGTAATGTATTCGTACACCATGTTTTGAGCCTGCAAGGCAAAAGAGTCAATATGCGTCTCAATAGCCGTTCTCGATCGCGACAGCGGGGATCCATCATGATCCTCTGCATGCTCTGTATTCCGCTGGTATTGATTCCCATGGTCGGGTTGGCTATTGACGCCACCATGCTGCGCATCGTGCAGGCGCGCCTTTCGGCCGCGGTCGATGGAGCGGCATTGGGAGCCGGCCGGCTGCTGGGAACCAGCGCCAGCCCGCAATCCATGGCCAGCGAGTTCGTCAATGCGAATTTTCAGGCGAACGGAACGGTGGGGTTCTGGGGCGCGAACAATCTGCAGATCAGCACCACCTACACTCCGGGGATCACCAAGACCATCCTGGTGAATGCGAGCGCGGACGTTCCGCTGCTGTTCATTCGCATCTTCGGGCAAACCAAGGCCACGGTATCCGCCGCCGCCACGGCCACGCGTACGGACACGCGCGTGATGTTGGTGCTCGACCGTTCCGGGTCCATGACAGCCGTGCAAAGCGATGGGAACACTGCGGTCACCGATGCCATTAACGATGCCGTCGAGTTCACCCAGAGTTTCAATGCCGGAACCGACGAAGTGGGCCTGGTGGTTTTCGATGGCGCCAGCTACGTGGCATATCCCACCTATGCGCCGGGGACCTACCATGTAAACGCGAACTTACAACCCGTGCCGACCGCGTCCGGAGGTCCGGATACCGCCTTCAACACCATCGTCAGCCCGGCCACCGTCGGTCCCATGGTGAGCCTGCTTCAGGGCACCAAGGCGAACAACGGCTCGACTAACAGCTCGGAGGCATTGTGGCTGGCCTACGTGGAATTGCAGAAAGCACACTTGCGCGACACTTCCGGCGGCGGCGCGGATGCCCGGCTCAATGCCATCGTATTCATGACCGATGGTCTTCCTCAATCGGTCACGGTGTATCCGAACAATGTCGCCAGCTACTCCTCGAACTACTTCATGGCGAGTTCAGGTAGCAGTTGCACTAACCTGTACAACGCGACATCCAAGCCGAATCCGCCGCCGATTCTCGGTTTCATGATTGTTCCGGCGCAGTGGAATCCCGGAGGGGCCAGCACGTTCACCGGACAGACCCCGATGTCCAACGGCAGCGGTAAAGGCATCTATCAGCCCGCCTATTCGGATAACGTCGCCGGCCATACCGCGAGTTGGTGGGTCGGTTCCGGGGCCGGTGCCGCCATGGCCCTGGAGTCCGGCAACGATGCCGGCTGCAACGCCTTGTTCGGCACCACGGGCAAAGACTTCAGCCAGATCCCCAGTGTGGACGCGTACGGGAACACGATGAGCGGTTCCGCCTATTTGAACTCGGTGTTCGTAAAACCCGCCGGGACGGTTCCCGCCACCGGCAACCCCATTCTGGCCGGCGGTCATCTCTTGAACCAGAACAGCGTCTACAGCGGCATCGACTGGATACAGGCTCAGTGGAACGCCGCCGATAGCGCCGGCCAGAGAATCCGCCAGGACGTCAACCTGGTGAACCGCGCGGGAGATACCAAAATGCCCATATACATTTATTCCATCGGCTACCTGGGAACCAGCGGCGCCGACCAGGCCCTGCTGGCGCACATCGCCAACGACCCGGTTCTGTCATACAGCTACGATTCCACCACGCCCGCCGGGAAGTACTATCCCGCCAGCGACCCCGTGGCCCTTCATAACGCCTTCGAGAACGTAGCAGCCACACTCCTGCGCCTGGCAAAGTAAGTCCCGGGGGATGTTACTCTGAAGGCTGACCGACATGCTTGCATTCGCTGTGGCTTTCTTTGCGGCCGCGCTGCCTAACGCCGTGGTGCTGCAACCGGTGGCAAATATGTACTCGAAGCCCACCGAAGACGCGGACGTGGTCTCGCAGGCCGTCTACGGAACCAACGTTGCGATTCTGGAACAAAAGAGCGGATGGGCCAACATCCGCACGCCGGATGAGTACACCGGCTGGGCGCCCCTGACTGCGCTCAAGGCCGCCGAGCCTTACGCCGCCAGCGGCAAGGTGGCGCAGGTGCAGAGCCTGTTCGCGCATCTCTATCGCGAGCAGAGCGTGACGAAGCATGCGCCGCTGCTCACCGTCCCGTTTGAGACGAAGCTCGAGGTGACTGCCAGGCCGCAGGAGCGGTGGCTCGAAGTCCGGCTGGCGAACGGCCGCACGGCGTTCGTGCAGGCGGGCGACGTATCGTTGAATGCCAGCATGCTGAGCACGGCGGATATGCTGGCGCTGAGCAGGAAGTTTCTGGGGCTGCCTTACACCTGGGGCGGCACGTCGAGTTTCGGCTACGACTGTTCGGGCTTCATGCAGATGCTGGAGCGGCGCCGCGGGGTGAACATGCCGCGCGACGCGCAGCCGCAGGCCGACTGGAGCGGCGTCGAGCCGGTGGACCGCAAGAACCTGGAGCCCGGCGACCTGCTGTATTTCGGCAGTTCTCCCAAGCGCATCACCCACACCGGCATGTATCTGGGCGAGGGCAAGTTCATCAACGCCACCACCTATATCACGCCGATGGTGCGCATCGACGATTTGAACGAGGAGCATTGGACGCGCCTGCTGGTGGCCATGAGGAGAGTGAAGTGAACCGCCGGAATTTTGTGAAGACCGCCGCCGCCGCGCCCGTTGCCGCCGGCGCGTTTGCCGCGCCGCCCGCCGGGGCGAAGTTCGAAACCAAAATCGTACGCTTAAACCTGCTGCACACCTGGACGACTACCATGTCGTCGAGCGCCTATCGCGATACCTTGCACACGGCCTACACCCGCGACGGCATTACGGGCCACGGAGAGGGCGCGCCCATCGTGCGCTATCACGAAGACGCGCAGGGGGCGCAGAAGGCCGCCGATTCGGTGCGCGACCTGCTGCTATCGGCCAACCCGATGGAGTTTTCCAAGGTGATGGCGGAGGTCTTCAAACGCGTGCCGGGCGAATGGGCGGGCAAAGCCGCGGTGGATATCGCACTGATGGATTGGGTGGGGCAGAAGCTGGAGATTCCGCTGTACAGCTATTTCGGACTGGACCCCAAAGACACGCCCCTCACCACGTTTTCCATCGGCATCGACACGCCCGAGATCACCCGTCAGAAGACCAGGGAAGCCGAGGCGTTTCCGATTCTCAAGGTGAAGGTGGGGCTGGCCACGGACGAGCCGACCATCGAAGCGGTCCGCAGCGTCACCAAGAAGCCGTTGCGCGTGGACGCCAACGAGGGATGGAAAGACAAGGAAGAGGCCGTCCGCAAGATCAACTGGCTGGAAAAACAGGGCGTGCAGTTCATCGAACAGCCGCTGCCGGCGGAGATGATCGAGGAGACGCGGTGGATTCGTAGCCGTGTACACATTCCGATCATTGCCGACGAGGCGTGCCAGCGGGCCAGCGACATTCCCAAGCTCAGGGACGCGTTCGATGGCGTGAACGTAAAGCTGGACAAAAGCGGCGGCATGCTGGAGGCGTACCGCATGATTTCGATTGCGAAATCGCTGGGCATGAAGACGATGCTGGGCTGCATGGTATCGAGTTCGGTCTCGGTGACGGCGGCGGCGCAGCTTTCCCCGCTGGTGGATTTCGCGGACCTGGACGGCAATCTGCTGATTGCCAACGATCCGTTCCACGGAGTGACGGTGGAGAAGGGCAAGCTGATTCTGCCGAACCGGCCCGGCTTGGGCCTGGTGAAGGTGTAAGGACACACACGATCGGTTTTTGGCCCTTCAGTCCTTCTGGTTACACTGAAAGCATCGGCCATCGGGTAATCATTCTCGGAGGGGGCTTCGGCGGGCTCTATGCGGCGCGGGCGCTCGGGCGCGCTCCGGTGGAGGTCACGCTGCTTGACCGCCGCAACTTTCATTTGTTCCAGCCCCTTCTCTATCAGGTGGCTACGGGATCGCTTTCGCCGGGCGAGATTTGCGCTCCCTTGCGGTCGATTCTCAGCCGACAAAAAAATACCCGCGTGCTGTTGGGCGAAGCGGTGGATATCGATCCGCGTGCGGGCACGCTCACGCTGAAGGATGGCGGCCAGTTCGAATACGATTCGCTGATCGTCTCGACCGGATCGAAGACATCCTACTACGGGCAGGATGGTTGGCGCACGTCAGCGCCGAGCCTGAAGACGGTGGAAGAGGCGACCGCCATCCGGCACAAGATTCTGTTCGCGTTTGAAGCGGCGGAGCGCGAAACGGACCCGGGGAAGCGCACGGCGTGGCTGACGTTTGTGATTGTGGGCGCCGGCGCCACGGGTGTGGAATTGGGCGGCGCGCTGGGAGAGATCGCGCGCCACACGCTGCGCTACGACTTCCGCTCGATCCATCCGCCGGATGCCCGCATCCTGATTCTGGACGGGTCGCCACGCGTCCTTCCGAGCTATCCACCGGACCTTTCCACGCACGCCGAAGGCTCTCTGCGCGATTTGGGCGTGACGGTGAAGAGCGGCGTAAAGGTGACCGCCGTGGATGCCGGGGGCGTTACTTACGAAGAGCCGGGGGGCGGGCATCAGCGCGTGGAATCGAAGACGGTGCTTTGGGCCGGCGGTGTCACGGTCACCACATTCGGCCGGAAACTGGCCGAGCGCACCGGCGCTCCCACGGCGCGCGCCGGGCACATTGAGGTGAATCCGGACCTGACGGTGCCCGGTTTTCCGAATATTTACGTAGTGGGCGACCTGGCCCTGGCGAAGAATCGCGAAGGCAAGCCGCTGCCCGGTGTGGCGCAGGTGGCGATGCAGGGCGGCGCCTATGCGGCCAAGGCGATTGTGGCGCGCCTGAACGGGCCCAAGGACCTCGAGCCATTCCACTACTTCGATAAAGGCGACCTGGCGGTGATTGGCCGGGGACGCGCCGTGGCGAATATTTTCGGCTGGCACCTCTCGGGACTGTTCGCCTGGCTGGTGTGGCTGTTCGTGCACCTGATGTACCTGGTGCAGTTTCAGAGCCGCATCCTGGTGTTCGTGCAGTGGGGCATGGAGTACCTCACGTTCAGCCGCGGCGCGCGGCTGATCACCGGCGAACCGGTGAAGGATGCGGAGGTCGAGTGACCTACCGCAATTCCGGGCCGAACGAATAGGTCTGGCCGGCCTTGGCCTGGAGTGCGATTTCCCTGCCGTTGTAGCGCACCTTGACGGGCTTGGTTTCCGACGCCGTTAGCGTGGCCTTGACGAGCTTGCCGTCCCGCCAGTCGATGGCGACTGCGAGGCCGCCGCGCGCGCGCAATCCGCTGACGCTACCGTTGCGCAGCGCCGAGGGCAGGGCAGGGAGCAGGTTCACGAAGGCCGCGTCGCCCGCCTCGACGGGGGTGAGACTGGTGGGCGTGCCGTACGGATCGTCGCTTTGCAGCAGCATTTCCGCGATGCCCGCGGTCGCACCGAAATTGCCGTCGATCTGGAAGGGCGGATGGGCGTCGAACATGTTCGGAAACAGGCCCGCGTGCGACGGAGTGGTTTTGGTCTTGTCCGTGGCGGGGTAGATCAGGTTCTGGAGAATGCGGTAGGCGTGATCGCCGTCCAGGAAGCGGGCCCACAGGTTCAGTTTCCAGGCGAGCGACCACCCGGTGGCCTCATCGCCGCGGAAGAGCAGCGACTGGCGGGCGGCCTTCTCCAGATCGGGTGTGCCATAGGGCGTGATCTCCGACCCCGGATAGACGCCCCACAGGTGTGAAACGTGCCGGTGGGTATCCTTGGGATCGTCAAGGTCTTCCATCCACTCCTTCAACTGGCCGTACTTGCCGACCTGATTGGGGGCGATCCGCGCGCGCATCTGCGCCAGTTGATCGCGCAGGGCGGCATCGGCGCCGAGCGTCGTGGCGGCGGCAATGGTCTCGCCGAACAGGGTGCGGACGATCTGGCGGTCCATGGTGGGGCCCATCACCAGGCCGCCGTGCTCGGGCGAGTTGCTGGGGCCGGTGATCAGGTAGCCGGTTTTGGGGTCCTTGACCATGGCGTCGACGAAGAACAACGCCGCGCCTTTCATGAGCGGATAGGCGGTGTCACGCAGAAACTGCTTGTCGCCGGTGAACAGGTAGTGTTCCCAAAGGTGCGTGGACAACCAGGCACCGCCGGTTTCCCAGATGCCATGGTTGGAGGCGTTGATGGGGGCGGTACCGCGCCACAGATCGAAGTTGTGATGCAGCACCCAGCCACGCGCGTTGTACTGCTCTTTGGCGGTGATAGCGCCGCTCACGGCCAGGTCCTTGAGGGCATCGAACAGGGGCAACTGGCACTCGGAAAGATTGGTCTCTTCCACCGGCCAGTAGTTCATTTCGGTGTTGATGTTGTCGGTGTACTTGCTGTCCCAGGGCGGATTGTTGGATTCGTTCCAGAGTCCCTGGAGATTGGCTGGCTGGCCGCCGGGACGGCTCGAGCCGATCATGAGGTACCGGCCGTACTGAAACAGCAGGGCCACCAGGGCCGGGTCGCCGGATTTGGCGAAGGCCTTGATACGCTCGTCGGTGGGAAGTTCAACCGCGGGAGTGGGCCCGAAATCGATCGAAACGCGCCGGAACAGTTTTTGATAATCCGAGATGTGCTGTGCGCGGAGGGCGTCGAAGCCCTTGGCGTGGACGGCTGCCAGCACGGCGGCGGTGCGCTTTGACGGGTCGGCGGAGACGTCTTTGTAGTTAACGAAATTGGAGGCGCCGGTGAGGATGAGGGTTGCGGAATCGGCGGCTTCGATGGCGATCTTGCCATCCTGCGCCGATCGCTTGCCGCCTTGGGCGGTCACCGCGAGCGACGCCTGGAAACGGATCGCGGAATCCTCCACCGCACCCGTCATCGCCAGAGTACCGTCCGGGAGGATGGCGATTTGCGAGCCCTGATGCGCACTTTTCAGCGCGGCAGTGAAGGATAGGCTGCCCGGCTTGCCGGCGGTCAGCCGGACCACAATGACATTGGCCGGATAGCTGGCAAACAGTTCGCGGCGATACGTAACGCCGCCGGAGACAAACTGCACGGACGAAACGGCGGTGTCCAGATTCAGGTCGCGGCGGTACCCGGTGACGGAGTCTTCGGAGATGCCCGGGAAGTCCAGCAGCAGGTCGCCAAAAGCCTGGTAGGCGCGCTGATGGAGAGGCAGGCTCAAGAATTCCTTCATGGCCAGATCCTCGGCTTCCTTCTGCTTTCCGGCGAATAACAGCTCGCGGAGTTGGCCCAGGTATTGGGATGCGCCGTGATGGGCGTAATCGTGCGGCTCGCCGTTCCAGACGGTCTGTTCGTTAAACTGAATGCGTTCGTGGGCGGCGTGCCCGAAGATCATCGCGCCCACGCGACCATTACCGATGGGTAACGCTTCCACCCAGAGGTTGGCGGGCTGTTTGTACCAAAGAGTAAGGGGACCCTGCGCCAGAGCGGCTGGCGCCAGAGTAAGAACAACCAGCGCCAACCGGCTCCACATGGCGTTTATCCCTTGATGGCGACTGGAGCCAAGTCGCGGCTCGCGATCACGCGGTCGATCATGCCGTAAGTAACCGCGGCATCGGGTTCCATGATGTAATCGCGGTCTACATCGCGGGCGACCCGCTCGACCGGTTGTCCGGTTGCGTTCGCCAGGCGGGCGTTCAGAATCTCACGCATACGCAGGATTTCACGAGCGTAAATATCGATATCCGCGGCCTGCCCGGCCAGGCCCTGCATGGAGGGCTGGTGGATCATGATCCGCGAATTCGGCAGGCTGAAACGCTTGCCCTTGGTCCCTTCGGCCAGGAGGACGGCAGCCATGGATGCCGCCTGCCCGACGCAAATGGTCACGATATCCGGCCGGATGAAGGCCATCGTATCCAGAATGGCCAGCCCGGCGGTGATGGAACCGCCCGGCGAATTGATATAAATCGAGATATCTTTTTCCGGATCTTCCGCTTCCAGGAAAAGCAGTTGGGCAATGATCAGATTGGCGACCTGGTCGTCAATCGGAGTACCCAGAAAGATGATATTCTCCTTCAACAGCCGAGAATAGATGTCGTACGCACGTTCCCCTCTGGAGGTCTGTTCGACCACCATGGGGACAAGGACAGATTGCCCCATTACCGCCTCCGTTTCAGATGACTTGCCGGGACTGAACTGCCAGCCCTAGGCCCGCTTCGCGACCGCGCGCCTGGTTTTTCGCGCCTTCGTCTGGGCCAGCGACTTCTTCTTCTGCTCCAGTGCCTTGGCCAAGTCCGCGATCGTATTCTTCCCCAAATAATCCATGATACGCGAACGGAGGGCTACCCAGCTATCGTGCATGGAACAGGGCATTTCGTCGGAGCACTCCGAGAGGCCGCTGGCGCACTGCTGATAGGGCGCGAGGCCGTCCAAAGCTTCGACGATATCCAGCAATCGGATTTCGCTGGGATCGACCCGCAGGGCGAAACCACCCGTTGGACCTTTGCTGGAGCGCAAGAGACCCTTGCGAGCAAGCTGCTGCAGGATCTTGGCTAGAAAATGAGCCGGAATATCTTCCTGCTCGGCAATGTTCTTGACCATGGCGTACTTGCCTTCGGGCACTTGTGCCAGATGGACGAATGCGCGAATGGCGTACTCGGCAGAACGAGAATAAATCATCCTGAACTCCCCCGCTAGAATCGGAGTAACGCTACTCCGTTATCTTAAAATTATACACACCTTTTGTGCAAGCGTATTATTTCCCGCACTAATTCCGGTGACAACCTCAGACAGCCGATTCAGGTCTGGAACACCGCTTAGTTGCTGTAGACGCGCGCGCGCGGTGTCAGGATACAAAAACTGTAACGATCAAAAAAGGGGGGGGTGGACTGCAATGAATTCCTTACGTTGTGGGCCGAAAATCGGCGTTCGTACTAGCTCGGCAGTACTTCATGAGCCGATCGCTACTCGAGGCGCAGCGCTTCCAGCGGGAGGAGACGGGAGGCGCGGCGGGCGGGGAGATACGCCGCGGCCAGCGCCACCGCGGCGAGCAGGACAGCCGCCGAGGCGAGAGTCACGGCATCATGCGGCCTGACTCCGAACAGAAGGCCGCGCAAAAGGCCCGAAAGGGCTAGCGCTCCGGCAATTCCGGCGGCAATGCCCGGCAGCACCACCGATGCCGCGCCGGCGATGACCAGGACGGTAATGCGGCGAGGTTCCGCGCCCAGAGCCATGCGCACTCCGATTTCCCGGGTTCGCTCCGTCACCGCATAGGCCAGCACGCCATAGATGCCCACGGCGGCGAGCAGAAGCGAAACAGCGGAGAATGCGCCCAGCAGAAGGGCGCTGAATCGCTGGCGGGAGAAGGTCTCGACCACTACGGCATCCATCGTACGGGCATCGGCCACGGGCAGGGCGGGATCGAGCGAGCGCACCACGCGCCGCACCGGTTGGGCCAGGGCGAGAGGGTCGATTGAGGTCCGCACGACGAACACCATTCCGCTGTACGCCAGGTGCGCGTGGATGTAATAGACCGTCGGTTCGGGCGGTTTATTCAGGGCTCCTTCTTTGACGTCGCCGGCGACTCCGATGATGTCGCCGAAGGGATTCTTCCGGTCCATGGCGACGCTGATCTGTTTCCCCAAGGGATTCTCACCTGCCAGATACCGGCGGGCGAATGTCTCACTGACGATGAAGTGGAAGGGCGCGCCGGGAGCATTATCGGCGGGCGTGAAATCCCGGCCGCTCCGGATGGGGATTCCCATGGTGCGAAAATAATCCGGCATCACGGTTCGAACGGTAGTGTTGAGCTGCTCTCCGGGGCGAGGTTTGGTCCGTCCGGCGATCTCCAGGCCGGTAGCCGCGTCTTGCGCGGTGAAAGGAAGGTAACTGACCGCGCTGGCCGAGCGGACGCCCGGCAGCCGCCGGATTTCGTGCAGAAGTGTTTCGAAAAAGCGGGTGCGGTGGGCATCCTCTTGGTAACCGGCGCCGGAAACCGATAGATGAAAGGTGAGGAGGCCCTTCGGGTCGAGTCCGGGATCGGTGCCCTGGAGGCCGAGCATAGTGCGGAACAGCAGGCCCGCGCCGGCGAGAAGAATCAGAGAGAGGGCGACCTCGGCAGCCACCAGCAGCGATCGCGTCCGGCGGCCTCCCCCGATGCGGGACCGGGACGCCTCGCGCAGGCCGTGCGCCACGGTAATGCGCGCCGCCACCAGCGAGGGCGCGAGGCCGAACAGGACGCCGGTGAGGATCGCGAGCGCCAGAGCAAACCCGGCGACGCGCAGGTCCACCGAAACCACGGCGGTGGCGGCCATGTCTCGCGGGGCCAGGGCGAGCAGGCCGGAGACGGCGAAGCGGGAGAGCGCGAGCCCCAAGGCAGCGCCGGCGGCGGCGAGAATGAGGCTTTCGGTGAGGAGTTGGCGGACCAGGCGGCCGCGTCCGGCGCCGATGGCGATGCGCACGGCGATTTCGCGCTTGCGCGCCGTGTACCGGGCCAGCAACAGGTTGGCCACGTTGGCGCAGGCCACTGCCAGGAGCAGGCCGACCGCGCCCAGCAGAACCAGGAGCGACGTTTTGACTTCGCGGACCATGGAGTCGCGCAGCGGTTCCAGGTTGACGGTCCAGTAGCGGTCAAACGACGGATAGGCGGCTGCCAGGCGGCCGGCGATCCCCGTCATTTCGGTCTGCGCGCGGCGCAGGCTGACACCCGGCTTGAGGCGCGCCACGGCCATGGCATACCGGCCCGAGGTGGCGCGATAGTCGCGGGCGGGGTCGAATCCCATAGGCTCCCAAAGATCGACATGGCGATCGCGGAAATAAAAATCGGGCGGGAGCACGCCGATGATGGTGGCCGGCCGGGAGCGCAGTTGCACGGAGCGACCGATGACGCGGTCGTCACCGGCAAACCAGCTTTGCCATAGGCGGTAGCCGATCACCAGAACTTCGGGGCCATCAGGTGTGTCCTCGGCAGCGGTAAAGAAGCGTCCGCGGTAGGGCTTCACGCCCAGCATCGGCAGAAGGTCCGCGGTGGCGAAGCGGTCGGGGAGTTCTTCGACGCGATTGCCATCGCTCAGCACCCGGGCTCCGTCGCCGAATGCGGCCATACTTTCGAAACTGGTGTTCTGCTTTTTCCAATCGAAGTAGTTGCCGGGCGAGATTACGTTAGGGCCGGAGCCTTCGGTGCGCAGATGGCTTTCCCAGACCATCACGATCCGGCCGGGGTCGCGGAAAGGAAGGGGCCGCAACAGCAGGCCGTCGGCTACGGCGAAAATCGAAAGGCCGGCGCCGATTCCCAGCGCGAGCGAAAGAATGGCCGCCGTGGCGAAGCCGGGGTTGCGCCGCAAGCCCCGCAGCGCGTACCGGACGTCCCGGATGGTCGTTTCCAGCCATAGAGTTGTCGACATGTCGCGTAGCTCCTCTTTGGTTGCCTCCAGGCTTCCGAATTTCAGGGCGGCCTGTCTGCGGGCCTCTTTCGGGGACATGCCGGCGCGCAGGTTGTCATCAATATGCATTTGAAAGTGGCTGGCGAGTTCGCCGGCCATGTCGCGTTCGCGGTGCGATCTGCGGAAGTGGCCGGCGAGGCGGGCGAAGATCCGTCGCATCGTTCCCATATTGGCAACCCATACGAGTATGGGACGGTTCTCAAAAAAAGGCAAGAGCCGGCGTGAGAGGAAGCAGACGCATCACTTAATTTCGAAATCCATGGACTGGGCCGTAGTGGCGTACTTTTCTTTGGCCAACTTGTCGGTGACGATGACTTGCAGCACGTAATCACCAGGCGCCATGCCCGCGCCTAGCTTCATGGCGCCACCGGTGATCAGGCTCTTCGGGTCGGGCTGCGACTTGGTGTCCAGCGGCATGGGCTTGCCTTCGTAAATCTGCTTGCCGTCGTGGAACAGCCGCGTGTGCAGTTCCAACTCTGTCTGGTTGCCCTGGCCGGTCTGCGCGTTCAACACCTGGCAGACGTACATGAGGCCGGTGCCGCGCCGGAAGATGCGGACCGCGGGGCTGCCGTCGGGATTATCGGTGCTGTGCCCTTCGGCGACTACCGGGGTTTCGCTTTGTGCCGGCGGTTTGGCGGGGACGGCGTTGTCGTCTTCGCTTACGACCAGGGAAGAAAGCGTGAGATGCCCGTTGTGAACGTCCGGCACCTCCACAAACTGGCTGGCGGAGCCCAATTGCTGCGACATGTTATCGCGCAGCGCGACGCGCAACTGGTAGGCTCCGGGTTTCTGTACCGCGTGGTGCATGGTGTAGACGAATCCCGTGCTCAGGGCCTGTTTATACACATTGCCGGGAAGGCGCAGGGTGTAAGTCTTGCCGGTTTCGTCCACCGCCTGGCCGTTGTCGCCGAAAGTCACGGCGACAATTTCCAGGACGGCCTTGTGCCAATCGTCGGGCTCGTCCTCGAACTTCAAGGCTTTGGCATCGATGTACAGCATGGAATTCACGTAGGGGCCGGTCTTACCGGCGTAAGAGAACAGGCCGGTAAGCCGCACGGGAATGGTGCCGGAATTAAAGGGCGAGGTGAGGGCATGCAGAATCTGCTGCTGCGGCGTGCGCGCCACGGGCATCACTTCGCGATCCGATGTGCCCAGGAATCCGTTGCGGCTGCGCACGTGCAGGCCGGGCCGTTTGACCTTCACCTGGATGCGGTGGTATTTGGGTTGGCCGGTCTTGACGTCGAAGGTGGCGGCGCCGGGATGGTAGCCGATGAGGTAGTAGCCTTCGGAATCGACCATGACTTTGTGCAGGGCGCCGGAGATATCGTTGGTGTCGTGGAGAAAAAGCCCGCCGGTCTGTTCGGCCAGTTGCACCAAACCGTCCTGCGAGCGGAATACCTGGGTGGCGCGCTGCATGGGGACGCGGGAAATCTGGCGCGCGCTCATACCGGAAGTATCGTCGGCCGCCGTGAGGCTGTAGGTTTGCAGGCCTCGCGGGTCGATGCTGTAGATCACGACCGAAGCGCGGTTGGCGGCGTCGGTGAGCCGCTGCACCTCATCCATGACGCGCGGGTCGGTATCCCTGCCGATGAACAGTTGCAGGTTTTCGGAAAACAGCACGACGCTTTTGCGGCCGGGCACTTCGCGCAGTCCAGCCACCACGTAGCGAATGGCGCCCAGCGTTCCGGCGGACATGATGGAGGCCTCTTCCGGGTCCACGTGCGGGCCACTGCCCAGGGGCTGGAAGCTGCTTACGCCCACGCGGCCGAAGGCGTTGTACTTCACGCGGTCGATGGCGGCGTACAGTTGGCGCTTGTCGGCAGTGAACGATTGCAGCGCGCCGATTCCGGCGCCGGTGCGGACGATGGCGACCAGGTCGCCGGGCTGCATTTCCTGGTCGACAAATTTCTTCAGGGCATTGCGCACGTAAACGGTGCTGGAAAAGGAGAGGCCCAGGTCATCGACCACCAGGGCGATGGTGCGGCGCACCTGGTCCATTTTCAGCGTGGCAGCCGGCGGGGGCGCGGGCCCTCCGCCCCTGGCTGCGGGCACGCGCCGGCGCGCAGCGGCGATAGCCTCCGGCTGGATGTTGATGTACGAGAAGTTGGTGATGACCTGCGGCTTGCCATCCTGCAGAATCTGAAAGTCGCCGGCTTTCAGGTCAATGACGGATTTGCCGTGGCTATCGGTAACATTGGCGTCCACCTGCACCAGGTTGACGTTGATTCGGATTACGGTTTCCGGCGGGGTTTGCGATTCGGTTTGGGCAAATAAGAGACTGAGGGATAGAATCAAGGCGAGGATACGAATCATAAGACGAAGGGCCAGCCTTCACTCAGTGTAACCCGCCAGTACCTTTTAAGTTCCATGCTGGATTTGATCGATAACCTGCCGCGCGGCGCTCGCGTGCTGGACTTAGGCGCCCGCAGCGGGAGTTTCTCGACCGCGCGAACCGATGTGGCCATCGTGCGGCTGGACCTGGAAATTCCCGCGGCGCGACAGTCCGGCGCATACGTGAGCGGCGATGCGGCGCTCATGCCATTCGCGGGCGCGGTGTTCGACGTGGTGATCAGCAATCACAGCCTGGAGCATTTTGGCGAACTGGAGCGGACGGTGTGCGAGATCGGGCGTGTGATCCGGCCGGGCGGCATTCTGTACGTGGCCGTACCGGATGCGACGACGCTGACCGACCGGATTTACCGGTGGCTGGGGAAAGGGGGAGGGCATGTCAACGCGTTCCGGTCGCCGGAAGAAGTTACGGCGGCGATCGAAAAGGGCACGCATCTGCCGCTGTGCCGTACGACGCTCTTGTACAGTTCGCTTTCCTTCCTGAATGCTCACAATTTCACCAGCCGGCCGCCGCGCAAGGTCGCGCTGTTCGGTTTCGGCAATGAGTATTTCCTGGCGGTATTCCTGCATCTGCTGCGATGCATGGATCGCGTGTTGGGAACGAGGCTGAGTGTGTATGGGTGGTCGTTCTATTTCGGCAGCATGGACCGTAAGGCGCAGGGCGAGCCGTGGCCCAATGTGTGCGTCCGGTGCGGCGCGGGCAGCCCGGTGGAGTATCTGCGCGCGGCGGACGCGGTGCGCGGGCGCACATACCGGTGTCCGGCGTGCGGGGGGTTCAATCTGCTGGCGCCGCGCGGCCGCGGCTAATTGCCGGTGGCGCCGCACGCTTTCAGGTGTACGCTGGCGCTGGCGCCGCTCTCGACCTTGACGTCTTCACCCGGCCTGGCGCAGTCGGCGCTGCCGGAGAGCGACACACGATAGTCGCCCGGCTCCACCGTCAGCTCGAACGATCCATCGGGCCGGGGTACCGCGACGCGCGAAGAGGAGAGGCCATCGCCAACGTGAGTCACGTTCACCATGCCGGGCTCGTCCACGGTTCCGGCGATGCGCGCCGCCTCATCGGTCAGGGTTAATTCGAGCGGCAGGTTGCCGCTCTCGGTCACACGCAGAGTCCGGGCAGGCGCGGCGTTCAGATACAACCTGCGCTTGGGATCGTCCGCGCGATACACCAGGCTGGTGTCGACTGTCAGATTCCACTCGCCGGGCGGTATGGCGTTCCATACGAATCGCCCTTCGGGGCCCACGCGCACTTCGGTATCGTACCCCTGGCGGCCCAACGTCACGCGTAGTGTCCCCTGCCACTGGAGATCGGTGCGCGGCGTGCGCACCACGCCCTCGATGCGTGCGAACGGCGGCAGCACCAGTTCCAGATCCCGCGGACCGGCTTCGCCGAGGTGGACCGGCGCGAAATACGGCAGATCGTCGCCCGGGCGGTTGCGATGGACCACCACGGTGTACTCGCCGGGCTCCAGCAGGTCGAAGTGGAAGGCGCCGTGTTGGTCCAGCGCCTGTTTGCCGTAGGGGCCTTCCGGCAGTCCGTTGGGCGAATCGAGCTCCACCTCGGCATTGGCCGGAGCGTCGATAATCTTACCTTTCATCCGCGTCAGCCGGCCGCAGCGCAGATCGATATCGAAGTTAGTCATGTGGGCGCCGGGCGCGAGGGTCACCGCGGCGGCCAGCTTGCGGTTCGCCCGGATAGAAGAGCGTGTTGGGGTAGCCGAAGGCCTCGCCGCGCTTTTCGTCGTGGAGCATGGTCTTGCGGCGCAATTCATAGGGCACGCGGATGGTGAGGGCATACGTGCCGCCGGGAATGTCCGGCGCGCCGTAGCGGCCGTCCTTGCCGGTGGTGTAGCGATGGCCGCCTACGTAAAGGGCAACGCCCTCCAGCGGATTGCCGTCCTCACCGCGAATCACGCCGGCCAACTCCGCCCAGGGCTAGATTTCGAGCGTGACCGGGCCACCATCGGGGGTCACTTCCACCGCGGCGCGGCCGTGCTCATACCCGTCTCTATTAAAGAAGACGAGGTACTTGCCGGGTTTCAGGTCATCGAGCGCGAACTCGCCGGTGGCGGTGGATTCTACGGTGGTTTGCGTCGCATGGATGCGGACGCCGGCCACCGGCAGTTTGCTGACCGAATCGCGCACCGTGCCCGTAAGCTGGCCGAACGAGCAAGACGCAACCGCCAGCAGTACCGCGAGTTTCACCGGTCGCACCTCTGGAGTTTTAAACGTCGCGGTCCGGCCGTTGGTTACACAAGGAGGATATCAGCAACGGCACTGCCGGCGGACAGCCAGCAGCAGCAGTAACCCACACGTCAGTAGTACCGCGGGCGCCGGCTCAGGCACCGCAGAATCCGCGGGAGTAAAATCGATCGTATACGAAATCGTATCCGCCGCGTTTCTCGTGTCCGCGCCGCCAAATCCGATCTGGATCGAGTTGGCGGTAAAAGAACTCGACAAGGAACAGCATGTGCGATTGTCACTCAGCACGGTGAGACCTGAGATCACCTGTCCTGCGGGGAGTTGGAAATTCGTGAAGCTCCACTCAAAAGCCTGGCTGAAGTTCGCGAAGTTCTGTTGCGTCAGCGCGACTTCCACCGTGGTGGGCGTCACGAATGCGAACACCTCGCCACCAAATCGTCAAACCGCTGGCGTTGGGCAACGTGAAATCCGCGTTGGCATAAGTGGTAAATCCGGTTATCGTGGCATGAAATTGACTGGGCGTCAGGATGGATGCCGAAGCGACCGAACTGCAAGCGCAGAGAGCTAAGAGTATGGCGGCGCGGGGTTCCGTTCGTTGAATTTCATCGTCCCTCCAACCTGGGCTTTGCCCTACAGCTCCAAGGTCTTCAGAGTCTATCACAGGGTCGCTAAAAAAAACGGGGTCTAAAGTACCGGAAGTTTCACTGGTCACACCTGTGGAGTTTCAACGTCGCGGTCTGACCGTTGGTTACCGCGACCTTGCGGGCTAGACCGGTGCAATCGCCGCCGTATCCGGTTTTGCGGACAAAGGCGCGTCCACAGGCGCAGACCTGGTAGTCGCCCGGAAGCAAGCCGGCGAACGCGAAGGAGCCGTCCTGCCCGGTGGTTACAGTGGTCAGCAGGTTCAGGGGATGGCCATCCAGGGATTGCGCCACCACCAGCGCCGGGTCGGCCGGATCGCCGGGCTCGACGGTTCCGGCGATGCCACCGGTCTCACCGGAAAGTGTGATCGCGATGGGCGGATTGCCGCCTTCCACGACGGCGATGGGCTGTCTGATGACGCTCGCCTCGCCGAACTTCACGGAGGCCACCTGGAGCGCGTGACCCGCAGCTTCCAGGCCGTTCGACTCGACATCCAGCGTCCACTCTCCCGGCGGAATATCGGGCAGTGTGAAGGCGCCGTCGTCGCCGGGAGTCACCCGGCGCCGCCACGCTCCTTCCCTGTGCAAACCGATGCCGATCACTCCCTCCCACGGAGCTTTGTCCGTGGACTTGACCGCTCCCGCGAGGGTGGTGAACGGCGGCACGGTCACGGTGGCTTCGTCCTCACCCACATCGACGGTGGTGGCGTACGGCAAGTCATCCGCGCCGGTTCCGCGATAGATCAGGATCTCGTGCCGTCCGGGCGGCACGTTGTCGAAGTGGAAATGCCCTGCCGCATCCACCTCATGACGTCCGAAGAATCCGGCAATCTCGCTGGGCTCGCAATCGAGCGCCACCTCGACGGGCCGCGCCGCCTGGTTGTTGCCCAGGTCAACGATACGGCCGCGAAACGAAACCAGAGGCACGCGCCGCAGGCGGATGGTGAGCCCGGCCATCTGCTGGGCGGCGGCCAGGTGGATCGCGGCAGCCTGCGCGGAATCGGCCACTCCCGGATAAAACTCAGTGGCCGGATATCCGTGCGCGCGCAGCGCCTCGGGAATGCGCAGACGAATCCAATAGTCGCCGGCGCTCAGATTGGAAAGCACGAATCGCCCGCCCTTGTCGGACGGAGGGCTGGTACCCATGAAGGTTTTGGGGTAATACGGAAACGTCAACTCCGCCGTCACCCCGAGTGCCGGATTGCCGTCGTCGTCCAGGATGCGGCCTTCGATCTGCGCCAGCGGGTCCAATTCCACGGCGACGGGCTGCGCGCCCGGCTCCACGTGGACCGACTCGGTGCCGCCATAGCCGGGCTTTTCGATTCTGAGGGTGTACTTGCCGGCGGGCAAATCGGGGAAGCGGAAATTGCCGCGCGCGTCGGTCTGCGTGCCGGTGCTGGTGGCGCCGATCAAGCTGACTTGCGCGTCTTCCAGGGGCGAGTGCGTGGCGCTGCTGCGGACCACTCCGGCGATGACACCGGGGTCTTGCGCCGCCACCGGCGCGGCGAAAAACAGAATGGCAAACAGCACCCGCATCTTCAAACAGCTTGACTGATCATCTCGCGCAGTTCTTCCGGCGTCAACGGCAGGGGGTTGGCTTTCATACTGCTGGCCTTGGCTGCCTTCTCGACGAGCACGGGGATATCGGCATCGCTCACACCCCACGCGCGCAGCGGCGGGATTTCGAGTTTGCCGCAGATGGCGCGTACCCACGCCACGCCATCCTCGGCGGTGGCTTGCGGGCTGCCGGTGAGGAGCCGGCCGATCTCGGCGTAGCGCGCCAGGGCCTGGCTCTCCGGCGCCCTTTGGCGCAGGGCGCGCACGTTGATCTGCATGGCATACGGCAGCACCGCGGCGCAGGCCGCGCCGTGTGGGGCAGGGAACATTCCGCCCAGCGGGGCGGCGAAGCCGTGGACCGCGCCGAGCCCGGCATTGGCCAGGGAGAGCCCGCCGAGCAGGCTGGCGAAGGCCATGTCGCGGCGCGCCTCGCGGTCGTGCCCATTGTCGAAGGCGCGCGCCAGCGCTCCCGCCGTCCGGCGGATGCCTTCCACGCAATAGAGGTCCGTCATGGCGTTGGCGCGCACCGAAACGTAGGGCTCGATGAGCTGGGTGAGCGCGTCGAGCCCGGTGGATGCGGTGATGGCGCGCGGCAAATCCAGCGTCAATTCGGGATCGACGATGGCCAGGCGCGGCAGCATCACGGGACTGCGCAGGCTTGCCTTCACGCGATGTTCGGCCGAGGCCAGCACCGCATTCATGGTGACTTCCGACCCGGTTCCGGCCGTGGTGGGGATGGCGATGAAGGGCGCGGCGGGGCGTTGCAACGGATGGCCGCGGCCGATCACTTCCAGGTAGTCGAGCGGATCGCCGGGATTGGTCAGCAGCGCGGCGATGGCTTTGCCGGCATCGATAGCGCTGCCGCCGCCCATGGCGATGACCACGTCGCAGCCGGCGTCGCGCGCTAACGCCGTGCCTTCGCGAATGCGCGCGAGGGAAGGCTCGCCCACGACGGCGAACGGCACCGCGTCAACGGCAATGGTGTGGCGCGGGGAGGCCCCGGTCACGACCAGCGCGCGACGGCCCATGGCGCGGGCGGCTGGAGCAGCCTCGGCCAGTTTGCCTTCGCCGAACAGAATCCGCGTTGCGGTGGCGAATGCAAACTGCATGGGTATTACCACGCCGCGTCGGAAGGATCGATGTTGGTGTAGAAGGCGCGTGTGCGCGGTTCGGCCAGCATGTCGGGAACCTTTTCGGCCCAGGCCAGGTAGTGCGGCGCGAGGCGATGGGCGGCGAGTCCTTCGGGCGAGCGATACACCTCGATCAGGCTGAACCTGGTGGGATCTTCGGTTTGCTGGACGAAATCGAACCGCACCACGCCGGGCTCCTTGCGGCTATTGCGGGCGTTTTCGATGGTTGCCGCGATGAATGGCCCAACCTTGTCGGGTTTCACGGCGCAGTAGACGAGCAGGATGTGCATAACGAATTTTACCAAGAGGGGCTCGCCGCGCCCGACGGGCAAACTGAAGCACACCCTACCGGGGCCGGTCGAGGACGGCGCGCACGGTAGCGGCCAGGGCTTCCGGAGAGAATGGCTTGGCCAGGTAGGCGTCGGCCACCTCCAGCCTATGGGATTCGGCGTTCACCTTTTCGCTATAGCCGGACATGAACGCGATCTTCAGGTCCGGACGCATTTGCAGGAGTTGGCCGGCCAGATCGATGCCGCTCATTTCGGGCATCACAATATCGGTCAGCACCAGGTGGATGTCGTCATGGCAGCCGGCGGAGCAAGCCAGAGCCTCCGCCGGACCGGCCGCTTCCAATACCCGATAGCCGTATTTCCGCAGGACGCGCACCGCCAGTGTGCGGAGCTGTTCCTGGTCTTCCACAACCAGGATGGTTTCCGTGCCCCGGGCAATGGAGCGCGTGTCGCCCTGCGCCTCCTGCGCTCCGGGAGCGTCGATTCCAGGAAGCCGGATGGTAAACGTGGCGCCGTTGCCGGGTTCACTGTGAACCTGAATCGAGCCGCCGCACTGTTGGACGATACCGTATACGGTGGCCAGGCCGAGGCCGGTGCCTTCGCCCGGCTTCTTGGTGGTGAAGAAGGGCTCGAACAGATGCGAGAGCACTTCCTGGGTCATGCCGACGCCGGTGTCGCTGACCTTGAGTTGGACCTGCCGCCGTTGATCGCTCCCGGCCGGGTCCAGATTCGCGGTTTCGATGCGCAGCGTGCCTCCCCGCGGCATGGCGTCGCGCGCATTCACGGCGAGATTCATCAGGACCTGGTTCCATCGCCCCGGATCGGCCAGCACGTAGCCGAGGGCAGGATCGAGAAGGCATTCCACACGGATGTCTTCGCCGATTACCCGCTCCAGCATCTTCTCCACTTCGGCCACAATATCGTTCAGGTTCACGTTCCTGGTCTGGACGACGCTTTTTCGGCTGAGCATGAGCAATTGGCGGCTCAGCGCGGCGGCGCGTTCGCCGGCCAGTTGGATCTCCGCCAGCCCCTCGTGGATCCCGTCGCCCGGGGGTGCTTGCTTGAGCAGCATGGAGCTGTAGCCGTTGATGACGGTGAGCAGGTTGTTGAAGTCGTGAGCGATGCCGCCGGCGAGGCGTCCCACGCTTTCCAGTTTTTGAGCCTGTTGCAGTTGTTCGCGAAGCCGGGCCTGCTCTTCCTCGGCCACTTTGCGCCCGGTGATGTCGCTCCATGCGCCCACGCCTTCCGATCGCAGGCCGGTCTCATCGTGGATGCGGCGGATCTCGCAGCGGGTCCAACGGTACGTGCCATCGGCATGGCGGAAGCGGAACTCGCACTCCATGTAGCCGCGCCCCAGCAGGTCGGCGGCGGCCCGCGCCCGTACCATGGCCAGATCGTCCGGGTGGGTGCCATCCATCCACCAGGCCGCGCCAATGGTAACTTCCGGCGGGTACCCGAGCACCTCTTTCACGTTGTCGCTGATCCAACTGACGCCGTGGATTTCGTTGCCGGTAATTCCCATGGTGAACAAGACTGCCGGGCTGGAGGCCACCACGTGCCGGAGCCGCTGCTGCGTCCTGCGGAACTGCTCCTCCAGGCTGCGGCGTTCGGTCACGTCGAGCGTGACCCCGACGAAGCGGACGGGCCGGCCCTGTGCATCGAAGAAGGCGCGGCCCCACGAGGATATCCAGCGCGCCGCGCGGTCTTCCCTGCCGATGGTGCGGAACTCCGCGGCCCAATGTCCATCGCTGCCGGGGCGCAGCAACTCCAGCACCTTCCGGGCGGCGGACTCGCGGTCTTCGGGATGGACGGCGCACAGGGCAATGTCGAAGGAGATGGGGGCGCCGGGGGACAAGCCGAAGTGGCGCCGGGTCAAATCCGACCAGATCATGTTTCCGGTTTGCGGCAAATAATCGAAGGTTCCCAGTTGCGTCGCCTGGACGGCCAGAGCCAGCCGCTCCTCGCTATCGCGCAGTTTTTTTTCCGCCTCAATGCGTTCCCGGCGGGTGCGGGCCTCGCGGATTTCGCGGTCCACCGCGGGCGCCAGGCGTGCCAGGTTGTTTTTGAGGACGTAATCATGGGCTCCGGACTTCATCATGGTGACGGCCAACTCTTCGCCGATGCTGCCGGAGGCGACGATGAAGGGAATGTCCCGGCCGGTTTCGTGCAGAATCTTCAGCGCGCCGGGAGCGTCGAACTGACCCATGCGATGGTCGGCGATGATGACGTCCCAGGCTTCAGTGTCCAGCGCGGCGCGCATGTCCCCGGGCCCATCGACCCGTTTGGAGTGGACATCGTAGCCGGCCTTGCGGAGGAGGCGCACCACCAGGGCGGCATCGCTTTCGGAGTCTTCGACTTGCAGCAGGCGTAGGGTCTCGGCCATTTTCCGATTCATCTCACTTTCGGCGGCGGCTCGTTCAGGACCAGCCAATACAGGCCGAGCTGTTCGATGCATTGGGCAAACTGCTTGAAGTCCACGGGCTTCCGGATGTAGCTGTTGATGCCCAGGTCGTATCCGGCGGCCACGTCCTCTTCCTCTTTCGAGGAGGTGAGGATGACGACGGGCATCCGCCGGGTGCGCGAGTCCGCGCGCAACAGGCGGAGAACCTCGAGTCCCGGAATCCGAGGCAACTTGAGATCCAGCAGGGTCAGCGCGGGCAATTGGGAAGTATCGCGGCCGGCGTTCGCGCCCGTGCCCCAAAGGTAAGCCAGGGCTTCTTCGCCGTCCTCGGCCACCACCAGTTCGTTGGCGATGCGCGCTTTATCCAGCGCGCGCCTGGTGAGATCCACATCGCTGGGATTGTCTTCAATCAAGAGAATGACCTTAACGGAATTCATTCCGCCGCTCCAATCGTGAAATAAAAACTCGCGCCTTCGCCGGGGCGCGCTTCGGCCCACACTCGCCCCCCGTGGCGATGGATCACGCGCTGCACGATGGCCAGACCGATGCCCGTGCCGGGAAATTCGGAGGCCTTGTGGAGGCGTTGAAACGCTCCGAACAGCAGCCCGGCATAGGCCATATTGAATCCCACGCCGTTATCCCGGACGCAGTAGGCCGGCATGCCGTCCCGATGGGTGAGGCGGAACTCGATTCGGGCCTGAGGGCGCGGTTCGGTGAACTTCGCCGCATTGCGCAGAAGGTTGGCCAGCGCGATCTCCAGGAAGCGCGAATCGCCGCGTACGGTGAGCCCCGGCTGAATTTCGAATTGCATGTCGCGGGCGGGATTCTCTTCCCGCAATCCGGCGGCGATCTCGCGCGCCATGGCAGACAGGTCCACCGGCGCGAATTCCAGGGTGGAGCGGGAAACGCGGGAAAGCTGCAACATATCGTCGATCAGCCGGCCCATGCGCTGGGATTCGCCGCGCACGCGGTCCAGATACTGCTGCGCGCGCTGGTCAAGTTGCCCGGCGTAATCTTCGGCGAGGGCCAGGCTCCAGCCATCGATGCCCCGCAGGGGAGCGCGCAAATCGTGGGAGACCGAGTAGGAAAATGCTTCCAGCTCGCGGTTTGCGGCCTCGAGCTGGGCGGTGCGTTCGCGCACGCGATTCTCCAGGCCGCTGTGGAGCTGCCGGATCTCCTGTTCGGCGCGCCTCTGCGCGGTCAGGTCCTGCACGAATGCCACGCGCGATACCGGGTCCCCGGCGCGGTTGCGAACCACGGTCAGATCCACCCGCACCGGGAAGCAACTGCCATCCTTCCGTTGATGGTGAGACTCGAAGATGAAATGCCCTTCCCGGTCGGCGGCGGCGGCTGCTTGCCGGTACGCTTCGCGGGCGGTCTGAGGGTACATGCCGGCAGTGGGACGGCCCACCAACTCCGCGGCCGTATAGCCGCGCTGGCGGGCAAAGGTTTCATTGACCATGCGGAAGGCGCCGGCGGCGGAATCGCTCAGGGCGATGGCCAGTTCGGCCTGCTCAAAGGCGCGCTGCCACTGGCGGGCCGCCGCCTCCGCGGCGCGGAGTTCGGTGATGTCGATATTGACGCCGACGATGCGCTGGGGTTTTCCTTCGCCGTCCCGGAAGACCGAGGCTCTGGCGGCGAACCGCCGCTCCGAGCCGCCGGGCCAGGTGGCGCGCCATTCGGCTTCAAAGACGCCGGTTTCCAGGGCCAGCTCGAGGCGGCGCAACGCTTCCGGCAGGTCCTCGGGGTGAACCAGTTTTTCCCAGAACTCGATATTACCGGGGAATTGGCCGGGCGCCAGGCCGTACATGGCTTCCAACTCGGGAGTCCAGGTGGTGACGCCGGTCTGCATATTCCAATCGAAGGTGCCCACGCGGGCAGCCTGCTGGGCCAGCCGCAGGCGCGCCTCGCTTTCGATCAAGGCCTGGGCGGAGCGTTTCTGTTCGCTGATGTCTTCGGAGAACAGGACGACGCCTCCGATCTCGCCGTCGGGCTGGCGCCAGGGTTGGATCTCCCACCGGATCCACTGCTCGTCCCCATTCCCGCGAACGAACTTTTCTCCGGGATGCCGTTCGGTGGCGCCGGCCAGGCAGCGGCGGTGAATCTCCCGCCATCCAGCGGAGACTCCCGGGAAGACGTCATAGTGGCTTCGTCCCGTCAGTTCCTGCGGGCCCAGGCGGTAGTCGTCGCGGAAGCGACGGCTGGCGGCGAGATACCGCATGTCGCCGTCGAACATGGCAATGGCAACCGGGGCGGTTTCCGCGAACCGCCGCAGGTTCTGCTCGCTCTCGCGCAGCACCTCTTCGGCCAGCCTGCGCTGGGTAATATCAACGGCGATGCCGACGAAGCGCGTGCTGCGTCCGCCGGCATCGCGCAAGGGACTCCCGCGCGCCATGAGCCACCGCTCGCCGCCGTTCCGCTGGGGTACGCGGAACTCCACGTTCAGCTCCGTGCCCGTGCGTGCGGCCTGATGCACTAACTGGCTGGTTCGCTGGCGGTCGTCGGGATGCATGATCCTTTGCCAGGCTTCATACGATGGGGCGCAACTGTCCGGCTGCAGGCCATACAGTTTCCACAATTCCTCGGACCATACGTTCTGGTTCGTCTGAAGGTCCCACTCCCAGATTCCCGCACCGGCCGAACCGAGAGCCAGGCGGAGACGCTCCTCGCTGGCTTTCAAGACCAGGCGGCCCGCGTCGCGTTCCTGGATGTCGCGCTCGATCACCGCTCCGGCAATCACCAGCAGAAGGAGCAGGGAGCCGCTGCCCAGGCCCAACACCCAGCGCGTCCTGCGCGCGATTTCCCCGGCTGCGGCGGAGCGTTTGGCGAGCAGGCCGCGTTCCTCCTCTTCGACGGCGTGCAGGGCCGCGCGGCACTCATCCATGATCTGTTCGCCGCGGCTAGTGCGGACGCGGCCGGCAGCGGCTTCGGCGCCACGGTTCTGACGGATCTGAATCGTCTCCTGGAACTGGGCGCCTCTGTCGTCCACGAGCCGGTCGATGGCATCCAGGCGAGGTTGCTGTGCGGGGTTGTCGGCGGTGAGACGGTGAAGAGAAAGGCGGTCCACTGTCTCGCCGCGGAGGGCCGCCTGGAAGGTAGCGAGGTAGTTCGTGTCGCCCGTCAGCAGGTATCCGCGCTCCGCGCTTTCGGCGTGTTCCAGATCGGCGACGAGGGATTGGATTTCCGTCAGGACCTGGTAGGTATGTTCCACCCGGTACTCGCGGTCCCGGGCCGCCTGGAAATCGGCGTACAACAGACGAGTCAGGGCGACCAGCAAAACGAAGGTGGTTCCGAGCAAGGCCGAACGCCGGAGCACGGCAACCCGGAGCATTCCGAGCGGGCCTTTCCGTCCGGGAGCACCGGTACGGCGGGCGGGACCCACCACCAGAGTAAGGACCGCTCCGGCGATCAGCAGGACGGCCAGGCTGGCGGCATCGCGGCGATTCGCGATGGTAAACGAATAGCGTGGATCGACGAAGAAGAACGTGGCCATCGCCACGCTCAGAAGCACGGCCAGCAGACCCGGCGCACGGCCGCCGAAGTGGGCGCCTGCCAGAATTCCCAGCATCAATACCAGGAACTCCTGGCTCCTTCCCAGCACGGGGTCGAGCGCAAGCCGCAGTGTCACCGCAACGACCACGGAGAGAAGGGCTATGCCGTACCGGAGGGGTTTCGATGCAGTGTCCGAAAAGGGCAAATGACCGGGACCTCGTCTTCAGGCCCAACCCAGCCGTTGGCCACTGGCCCAGACGGAACTCCCCCGCCAGTCCGTATTCTGTTCGATTGCTCGATGGATTTCGACAGCAGTTCGCGATCCACCAAGGCTACTGTTCCACACTTAGCATATTTCGTCCCAGCCTCAGTCATAGGCCAGCGCGTCGATCGCGTCCTGGCGTGCCGCTTTGAGCCCGGGATACACGGCGCCGCCCAATGCGCCCGCAATCGAAACCGCAGCCGCGATGGGCCACCAATCCGGCACAACGGCCTGAATCATCGTCGGCTGCGGCGTCGTTCGTGTCTTAGAGCTCCGTGCTTTCTTCGCGCCCTTCGTGCCTCCGCGGTGAAGAAAACGCTACCGCCCGGGGATATTGACTCGGAACGTGGGCAGTTCCAGCGACTCGATTACGAGCATATCCACCGCGCGTCTTTCGGCAGACAATTCCATGCCAAGCTGCGATTTCAGGGCCGCCGGAAGCTCCTCGCTCTTGTCGGGAAAATCGGGACCTTTTACCGACCCGGTAAATCCGGTCTCGTTCACCACCATGCGATTCAGGCGGTATTCCAGGCTGCCCACCAGGTTGGTCATGGGAAATCCTCCGGGACGCTCCTGCGGTTGGGGGCCGGCCAGCTTGAGCACCATGGCATCCATCTCCCGCGCTTCGTGGCGGACCTTGAGTTTAAAGCTGCGCTCCAGCATCTCGCGCAGCAGTTCCCTTTCGCCGGTCAGGCCATCGGGCAGCAGGACGCAGAAGTCGTAGCGTGTGGTCATCAGATGTTCGAATCCCTCCAGGTGGCGCTCGCCTGTGGAGTAGGCCTGGGCGATGATCGTCCGGAGGAAGATATTGTCTCCCTCCAATTTGCCCGGGTCGATGGCAAAGATGCCTCCCGGCTTCGGCTTGGCGGAAGGCCGCAGAATCAGGGCGAAGACCGGGTCGGCTTTGGAGTCTTCAAGAATGCGCAGGCGCGCGCTCAGCCGGTAGGATTGCAACGGCCGGCCCGCTATCAGATCCGAGAGAACCGCGGTATCTACCTGTTCGGGATGCATCATGCCGCGCAGAATTCCGTCCCGATCGATCAGCATGGTTTGCGGCCTCGCTTCCACTTTGTAGGCCTTGAAGGTGGCGCTCTCGCGGTCCAGCGCGACCCAGCCGTGAATCGGCTGTTTGGCGAGAAAGGGCTCGACGGTGGCAGCCGGCTCGTCGCTAATGGAGAGGAACTGAACGTCCGGGAATTTCGCAATCAGTTCATTCAGGTGAGGGATTTCCGCCACGCAATTGGCGCACCACGTGGCCCAGAATTCCAGCACCGCCGGTTTGCCTTTCAGGGCGGTCATGCCCGCGGGGATGGTCCGCTCCAGAGTGAGCGCGGGAGCGGGGTCGCCAACCTCCAGAGATTGGCCCGAAGATACGGCGGGGAGCAGGGCGAACAGCGCAAAGAGAGGCCGCACGAAACACCTCCGGGAATAAGAATAGCAGAACTGTTTATCTGTTATATTCAGCTTGGGTAGTAACTATGGAACGGACGCTTTCATTCACGCTGAACGGCAAGGCTGCCACGGTAAAAGCCGACGACGAACGCATGTTGCTGTGGGTACTGCGCAGCGATCTGGGCCTGACCGGTTCCAAATTCGGGTGCGGCGAAGGGCTGTGCGGCGCCTGTACGGTAATCCTGGAAAAAGAGGCGGTGCGCGCCTGCGTGACCCCTCTGAAATCGGTGGCGGGCAAGCACGTGATGACCATCGAAGGGCTGGGCCAGAACGGGCTGCACAAGGTGCAGCAGGCCTTCCTGAGCCATCACGCGTTCCAGTGCGGATACTGCACGCCGGGCATGATCCTGACGGCATACGCCCTGCTGCTGAAAACGCCGCATCCCACGCGCGAGCAGATCGCGCTTCATCTGGAGGACAACCTGTGCCGCTGCGCCGCGCACGGACGAATCCTGGATGCCGTGCAGGAAGCCGCTGGAACGGCGAAGGTAGGTGCGTGATGAGTGACATGACTCGTCGTAATTGGGTGGGAGCGGCCGGCGCCGGCCTCTTCGTCTTCTTCCACACGGATCTGGCGCACGCCCAGGAACCCGCCCGCCTGCCGGGGCGCCAAAGTGGCCCGGTGGATCTCAATGCGTATCTGCAGATCGGCGCGGATGGCCGCGTGACCTGTCTGGCCGGCAAAGTGGAACTCGGCCAGGGTTGCATGACCGAACTGGCGATCGCCCTGGCGGAAGAGCTGGATGTTCCTTTCGATCGTGTGGACGTGGTGCTGGGCGATACCGACCTGTGCCCGTACGACATGGGAACGTTCGGCTCGATGACGACGCCGCTGCTGATTCCGGTGGTCCGCCGGGCGGGAGCGGAGGCTAAAGCCGTGCTCCTGCAATTAGCGTCGGAGCGGCTGAAAGTGCCGGTCGAGCAATTGCACGTCAAAGCGGGCGTGATCGGCGAACTGACCTACGGGCAGTTGGTGGAAGGCAAGCGCATTGAGCGGCACCTGGTAAACGTGCCGGTGAAAGCGTCGGGCTACCAGTTGATCGGCACTTCTCCGCCGCGCAAAGACGGCATGGAGAAAGTCACCGGCGCAGCGAAGTATGCCGGCGATATGCAACTGCCTGGGCTGCTGCACGCGGCGATTCTGCGGGCGCCGGCGGTAGGGGCGAAGCTGAAATCGGCGGACACTGCGGCGGCGGAACAGGTGAAGGGCGTGCAGGTGGTGAAGGACGGCGGAATGATCGCGGTACTGCACGAGCATCGCGATATCGCCGTGGCGGCACTGGACAAGATCAAGGCCGAGTTTGAAAGCGCGCCGGCGGGTCCGGATGACCGCACCATCTTCGACCACATCGTTAAGAACGCTCCGCAGCCGCGTCCGGTGGCGCAGAGCGGCGATCTGGCCGAAGGCGAACGGCTCTCCGGCACCATGGTCGAGCAGACGTACCTGAACAGTTACGTGGCACACTCTCCGATGGAGACGCATTCCGCCACGGCGCAGTTCGAGGACGGCAAAGTCACGGTGTGGGCCAGTTCGCAAGCGCCGTTCCAGGTGAAGAACGCGGTGGCGGCGGGGCTCGGCATACCCGCCGGGAAGGTGCGCGTGATTTCGCGCTACGTGGGCGGCGGATTCGGCGGCAAGACGGAAGCCGACCAGGGCGGGGAAGCGGCGCTGCTGGCCAGGATTACGGGCAAGCCGGTGCAGGTGGTCTACAGCCGCGGCGAGGAATTCGCCACGGATCGCTTCCGTCCGGCAGCCGTGATGAAGATCCGGACCGGCCTCGCGGGCAGGAAAATCGTGCTGTGGGACGGACAGGTGTTCGGCGCGGGAGAGCGGGAAGCGGCGCCGTTCTACGATATTCCGCATCAGCGCGTGACCTCGGCGGGCGGATGGCAGGGTGGCAATCCTCCGGGCATGAATCCGTTCCGCGTGGGCGCGTGGCGCGGGCCCTCGGCAAATAGCAATACCTTCGCGCGCGAATCGCACATGGATGTGCTGGCCGCCAAACTGGGGGTGGATCCGCTGGAGTTCCGGCTGACTCACCTGAGCCATGCCCGCATGAGGCGCGTGCTGGAGGCCGCGGCGAAACAGTTCGGATGGCAGGCGGGGCACGGGCCCACGGGACGCGGCGTGGGGCTGGCTTGCGGGATGTATTCCAACGCCTGCAATGCCACCGTGGTGGAGTTGGCGGTGAATCGGGGCACGGGCGCGGTGCGGGTGAAGCGCGTGGTGATGGCGCTGGATCTGGGCCTGGTGATGAACGCCGATGGTATGCGGCAGCAGGCGGAAGGCTGCGTGATGATGGGGCTGGGAGCGGCCCTGACGGAGGAAATCCGTTTTCGCAACGGAGATGTGCTCAACCGGAATTTCGACAGTTATGACATTCCACGCTTCTCCTGGCTGCCGAAAATGGAGATTCTTCTGGTGGACAATCCGGATAGCCCGGCCCTGGGCGGCGGAGAACCGCCCATCATCGCGATGGCGCCGGCCATTGCCAACGCCATCTTCGATGCCGTAGGGGCTCGTCTGCTGCAGTTGCCGATGACGCCCGAACGGGTAAAAGCGGCGGCCGCACTTATTGCGGCAATTGGAACTGAACGTGGCGCTCGCGATTCAGTTGCTGGCTGAACGAGCGGTCCACGTCGCTCAGCGGCACCTGTTGCTCGCGGTGCTCCATGCTCACGTAGTGTAGCGTCTGACCACTTACCCAATAGGCTGCCGCGGCGCGAATGACGCCGTCCTTCATGGCTACCAGGTAAATGGGGGAGCCCGCCGAAGCATCGCCGCCCCCGGTGTTTATCGTTCCGCCACCGCCTCCGCCACCGCCCGGATCCACTTCCTGTCCGTACTGATCGTAACTACGGGTCACCGGCCGCGCGCGCTCCACATACACCGTGTTCGTCACGGGTTGTGTTTGCGCGGGGTATACCACACTGACATTTGGTGAGGATTGATACACCGGGTAGTTGTAACCGCTGGAGTAGTTATACGGATAGCCGCCGTAATCGTAGGTGTCGTAATATCCGAGCCCACCCCAATCCCAGCCAAGGCCCATGCCCCAATAGGGATAGCCGCCATATCCATACCCGCCCCAGCCGTAACCGCCATATCCATAGCCGCGGCCGAAATTGCCGACAAAGCCGCCGCGGCCGAAATTGCCGACGAAGCCGCCGCCGCCGCGAAATCCGCCGCCACCGCCGAAACCGCCACCACCGCCGCGAAATCCGCCGCCACCGCCGAAACCACCACCACCGCCACCGCCGCCGCGGAATCCGCCGCCACCGCCACCACCGCCGTGGGATCCACCGCCGCCGCCACCACCGTGACCTCCGCCGCCGCCGCGTTGCGCCATGGCACCGCCGGCCAGCAGCGAGCTTAAGGTAAGAATCAGAAGAACCCTCATGGTTGCTGCCCTCTACTTCGGAGCTTACTCCTGACGGCAACTCCCTGCAAGCGTGCCTGCGGGGCACACCGGGAACGACCCGCGGTTCCATTACCATCGTAAGAGATGATCTATACCTGTTACGAGATGGTGCAGGATTGCCGGGCCGATAAACCCGAGGGCTGGGCCTACTTTCTCACCAATTACGTGCCGCTGATCCGCAAACTGCTGGCGCACTACGGCGATAGCGGGGCGCTGGAGCGCGTGCTGGCGGCCATTCGCAAGCCGGAATCCAGCATGTTCCAATCCCTGGAGCCCGCGCCGGAGCGCTGGTTCATCGCCGAACTGAGGCAAAGGGTGCTGGCGGAGACGGTCGAGGCGCCCCCCGGGATCGCGGTCGATCTCGAAACGGTAGCCGAAGCGCTGGAGCCCCTGACGCTGGTGGAGAAACAGGTGGCGTGGATCGAGACCATGCGTTACGATTCCGCCGAGACCGGCGCCATGATGCGGATGGCGCCTAAGACAGTGGAGAAGATCCGCGACCGGGCCGCGGAACTGCTGCGCGGAAAAGTGGACGCCTGGAATCGCCATCTGCTGGCTTCCAACGGACGCTTGCTGGGTCAGGCGGCCGCGGCCGGCGCCGGCAAGGAATGCCTTTCGGCCAAGGTGTTC